>JBMDWS010000240.1:0-4202 GCA_048594695.1 Truepera sp.
CGCCCCTCGCCGTGGGCAATCGGGAGCATCAGCACTTCACCCTCCTTGCAGGCCCCGGTAAAAGCCGTGGCGGAGGTTTCGACACGCACCTGCACGCGTTCGCAGGCGAAGTGCAGCTCCGTGTTACGGACGAGCGCACCGGGCAGGAGCCGCGCCTCGGTCAGGAGCTGAAAGCCGTTACAGATGCCCAGCACCAACCCGCCCCCAGCAGCGAAACGCTTCACTTCGCTCATGACCGGGCTGTGCGCCGCCATCGCGCCGCTGCGCAGGTAGTCGCCGTAAGAGAAGCCGCCCGGCAGCAGGACCAGATCAGCCCCGCGCAGGTCCGCCTCCGTGTGCCAGACGCGCTCGACTGTTGCACCGAGCGATGTGAGCGCGTGGACGCTGTCCTCGTCGCAGTTCGAACCGGGAAAGCGCACGACGCTGACCCGTACTCCCTGCCCGCTGATCGGTGGGAGCACTGATTTGGTTTCGGGGAGAGCGGTCAAGAGGCGAGCCTGAGGATCTGATAGACGTGCAGGGGCGAACCGTTCACGTTCCTTAGCTTAGCATCAACCCCGCACTACAGCGGCATCTGAATAAACGGTCGTGCCAGCTTGAACATGGGCACGTGCGCGTCGGTTTGTTATTTTGCAAAGCGCTGGAGTACAATCCCTTCTTATGGTGCAGGTGAGAACCTTTTAAGACGCGTGTCATGGCGTCCTCACCCTTTTTTGGGCCGCGTACCCAAAGCACGCACTCGGCTGATTCGCGCAGATAGACGCTACTGAGGGCACCGCCCCTGATCCTTGAAGCGGGTTCTCTTGCAGTCTTTGCGCGGTTTTGCTCTGGAGGATCTTTTGTCCGACGTCGTTAAGAACACTGTCCTGGATGACACCGTGAATCCGCTCGAGTCTCTCGGTATGATCGACGCCCCCAAACGCCGCAACGATATCTTCGATAAAGCCTACGGCTTTACCCGAGCCGATGAGGCTGTGGCGGTGGGCATGCACCCGTTTTTCAAGCCCATCGCGCTGCAGAGCGGTGGAACGGTCGTCGTCGACGGGCGCGAGATGATCATTACCGGCTCGAACGACTACCTTGGGCTGACCCAGGACCCGCGCCTGAAGACTTCGGCGCGCGGCGCACTCGACAACTTCGGCACGTCCTGTACAGGCTCGCGCTTTTTGACCGGAACCTTGACCCTCCACGAAGCGCTGGAAAACCGCCTAGCCGAATTTTTCCGCACCGAGTCTGCGCTCACCTTCAGCGCGGGCTTTCTGGGCTCGCTCGCGGTTCTCTCCGCTATCGCGGGTCGCCACGACATCTTCTACTTCGACCGCGAGAACCACGCCTGCCTCTACGATGGGGCACGCCTCTCGTACGGCACGCTGCGCAAGTTTGAGCACAATAACTTAGACGAGCTCGAGAACCTCCTGCAACGCGATCAGGACAAGCCGGGCGGCAGGATGATCGTGACCGACGGCGTCTTTTCGATGACCGGGCACATCGCCAAGCTGCCGGGCATCGTCGAACTCGCCCGCAAATACGGGGCTAGGGTCATCGTTGACGACGCGCACGCCTCGGGTGTGCTCGGCAAAACCGGACGTGGCACCGCCGAGCACTTCGGTCTCGAGGACGAGGTCGATATGATTCTCGGCACCTTCTCCAAATCTTTTGCCTCGGTCGGCGGCTTCGTCACCGGACCGCGCATGGTCGTCAACTACATCAAGCATAAGGCGCGACCTTTCATCTTTACGGCGGCGCTGCCCGCGATGCAGATGGCAGCAGCCTTAGAGGCGCTCGAGATCATGGACGCCGAGCCGCAGCACCGCGAGACCCTATGGCGCAACGTCGCGCAACTTCGAGAAGGCATGAGCACGCTCGGTTTCGACACGCTGGGCTCCGAGACCCCCATCGTCCCGGTTCTGGTCGGCAACGACGATCTGGCACTGGCCTTCTGGAAAGGGCTCTGGGACGAGGGCATCTTCACCACACCCGCCCTGCCACCGAGTGTGCCCGTTGGGCACAGCATCATCCGCACCTCGGTCAACGCCAACCACACGCCGGAACAGCTCGACAAGCTCCTCGCAGCGTTCGGCAAGGTGGGCAAAGAACTGGGCGTGATCTAGCTCGTGAGGCGTCCCGCGTGAGTGCCGATATTCCGGTAGTTCGGCCCGCCAAAACCAAGCGCGACCTGAACCGCTTTATCGAGTTTCCCTATACTCATTATCAAAACGATCCCCACTGGGTCCCGCCCCTGCGCCTCGCTGAACACGAGCGCTACGACGAGAAGAAGAATCCCTTTTACCAGCACGCTGTCGTAGACCTGTTTCTGGCCGAACGCGGGGGCCGGGTCGTGGGCCGGATCGCCGGGATCGACGACGACAATCACAACGCCACGCACGGTGACAACCTCGCGTTTTTCGGCTACTTCGAGGCGGAAGACGAGACGGTCGCGGGGGCGCTTCTGGAAACTGTCGAAGCCTGGGCGCGCGCCCGAGGGCGAGCCATTCTGCGCGGCCCTGCCAATCCCTCGATGAACGACGGTTCAGGTTTTCAGCTGGGCGCGTTCGACACCGACCCGTACCTGATGATGCCGTACAATCCGCCCGCGTACCCCCACTACGTCGAAGCGCAGGGCTACAGCAAGGCAAAAGACCTCTATGCCTGGCTTTTCGACCATCACAGCGCCGACACCGAGCGACTGGCGCGGCTGGCGGCAAGGGCCGAAAAACGCTATCACCCGACAGTCCGCACCGTCGACATGAAGCAGTTCGACCGCGAACTCGGCATCCTGAAGCGCATCTACAACGAAGCCTGGGAAGAGAACTGGGGCTTCGTCAAGTACACCGAGGCCGAGTTCGACGCGCTGGCTCGAGAGCTCAAACTCATCCTCGACCCCAACATCGTGGTGTTTCTCGAGGTCGACGGCGAAGTCGCGGGGCTTGCCATCTCCCTGCCCGACGCCAATCAGCTCTTTAAAAAGATGAACGGGCGGCTCCTGCCCTTTGGTTGGGTGCATCTACTGCGGCGCAGACAGATCATCAATCAGGCACGCCTGCCGATCCTGGGTGTCTTGAAGGAGCACCGCCGCAAGGGCTTCGAGCTCATCCTGATCAACGAGATCGTCAAGCGCACCTTTGCCCGTGGCTACTTTCAAGGGGAATGCTCGTGGATCCTCGAGGACAACGACGCCATGAACAAGGGGATCGAGGCTGCCGGGGCAAAGCTCTACAAGACGTACCGGATCTACCAGAAAACCCTGTAAGATCCTTTGTGCTCTCCAGCGTCGCCAGGCTCTTTCCGCCCTCCGTTCCGCCCCGACTCGCGCTAGCTTTAAGCGCCGCGCTGCTCGTTCAGATTGCCTACTGGTATCTTGGCAGTCCGGGGCCGACCCTGTTACACGGCGCGCCGCGCACGCTGGGCGCGGCGCTCGTCAACATCGGCTGGGCGCTCCTCTTACTGTTCACCGTGCCGCTGGCTCTTCTCCTCTGGCTAAAGCCGCGTCATCGCGTGTCGTTCGGGGCCGGGAACTGGCGAGTCGGTCTAACCCTAACCGTGGGGCTTGGTCTCGTCATGACGTTCCTCATGTATCTCGGCAGTGGCGACCAGAGCTTGCAACAGACCTACCCGTGGCCAGGAGCCTGGGCAGGACAGTCTGCCCTGACCTTCGCCGCTTGGGGAGGGCTCTACGCGCTCTATTACGTCGCCTTCGAGTTCTTCTACCGGGGGTTTCTGGTCACTGTGCTGCGCGAGCACTGGGGGCTGGCGGCAGCCGTCTGGACCCAGGTGCTCCTCTCGACCATGATTCACCTCGGCAAACCGATCAGCGAAACGCTCTCCGCCTTTCCAGCGGGCTTCCTGTTTGCCTTTCTGGCTCTGCGCACCCGCTCTCTCCTCTGGCCTATCCTCCTGCACCTCACCATCGGGCTGGCAACAGATTACTTTTCGCTCATACAGCAGGGGTGGCTCGGGTGAGGGTGCTGGTCACGGGCGCACACGGGTTTATCGGCAGTCACCTCGTAGAGCGGCTGCTCCGAGAAGAGGTAGTCGTACGAGCGCTCATCAGCCCGTGGGGAAACCCGAAGAATCTGGACCACGTGACGAGGAATCTCGAGCTCGTTCGCGCCGACATCACCGATCCGGCGAGCCTGAAGGGCGTGTGCGACGGTGCCGAGGTCATCTATCACGCCGCCGCCCGCGTTGCCGATTATGGCCCC
>JBMDWS010000241.1:0-9874 GCA_048594695.1 Truepera sp.
CACACAGCTCGCGCATCGGCAGTTCTCGATCGACGGGAACTTCTACCCGCTCGGCTCCTGCACCATGAAGTACAATCCCAAGGTCAACGAGGAGGCCGCGAAACTTTTCTCCGACCTGCATCCTTACGCGGACCCCGATTCTGTGCAGGGGGCGCTCGAGCTTCTCTACAACCTCCAACACGACCTCGCGGAGATCACCGGGATGGACACCATCACTCTGCAACCGGCTGCCGGGGCGCACGGCGAACTTGCGGGCATCCTGATGATCCGCGCCTATCACGAGCACAACGGCGAAGGTGAGCAGCGCCGCGTGGTAATCGTGCCGGACTCGGCGCACGGTACCAATCCGGCAACCGCCACGATGGTCGGTTACGAGGTCAAAGAGGTCAAGACTGCGCCGAGCGGCGAGGTGGACCTAGACGCGTTCAAGGCGGTGCTCGGGCCGGACGTTGCTGCCATCATGCTGACCAACCCGAACACCCTGGGCCTCTTCGAGACGAACATTCTGGAAATTGCCCGCCTTGCCCACGAAGTCGGCGCGCAGCTCTATTACGATGGGGCCAACGCCAACGCTATCGTTGGGCGAGCGCGCCCCGGGGACATGGGCTTCGACGTGGTGCACCTGAACTTGCACAAGACGTTCACCACGCCGCACGGCGGGGGTGGACCCGGAACCGGTCCCATCGGTGTCAAGGCTCACCTGCGCGACTTTTTGCCTGCACCCATCATCAAGCGCGAGGGCGAGCGCTTCGACTTCGATTATGACTTGCCTCACTCGATAGGCCGGATGCGCTCGTTTCACGGCAACTTCGGAAACCTGGTCCGGGCTTACACCTATATCCGGGCACTGGGACGGGACGGGCTCGCCAAGATCTCTGAGATGGCCGTCCTGAACGCCAATTACCTACGCGTCAAGCTTTCGGCGATAGGGTTTGCCACGACCTTCGACCGTATCAACATGCACGAATTCGTCGCCCAGCCGCCCAAGGGCCTCAAAACGCTCGATATCGCCAAGGCGCTCCTCGACTACGGGATGCACCCCATGACGGTCTACTTCCCGCTGGTGGTACGCGAAGCGATGATGGTCGAACCGACCGAGACGGAGAGTCTGGAGGCTATGGACGCCTTCGTTGCTGCGCTTCGGGACATTCTGGCGCGTGCTGAAGTCGATCCGGACTTTCTCAAGAATGCGCCCTACCACACGCCCGTGCGGCGGCTCGACGAGGTTAAGGCAGCACGGAAACCCGTGCTGCGCTACACCGCTCCGTGAACTGTTGGAGATAAAGGCAAGGGCCGCGCACCCGGGTATTCAGGTGCGTGGCCCTTAGGCTTTTGGACACCCTGCTATTCAGCAGTAAATTGGACCTTCATCCTGTCGGGAGCGCGTTCGGCGAACTCGAGTCCCTGCTGAAAGTCGCGCAGGGGCAACACGTGCGATGTGATGGGCGCGAGCCTGACACCGCCCCCCTGAACGAGCGAAATCGCTTCGTGGAAGGTTTTGTTGAGCGCAAACGACCCGATGATTTTGAGGTCGCGGCGGAACACGTCGTAGGGCGCGAAGGGCACGCGGGCTTCCGAACCAGTAACGCCGAAAACCCAGACTTTGCCCCCCGGTTTGACGTAATCGAAGGTGCTGCCGATCACTTGCGGCACGCCTGTCGCGTCGGCGACGACGTCGAAGCCGTACGGCGCGAGGTCGCGCAGGTTCTTGGTGTCGTCAGCGAGAACAGTAGCCGTAGCTCCGAGGCTGTGGGCCAGCTCGAGCCGCCACGCTTCGCGGTCGACCATGACGACCGACGCCGCGCCCGAGCGCAGCACCGTCTGCATCATCAGGATGCCCATCGGCCCAGCGCCAAAAATGAGCATCTTGTCGCCTGCCTGAAGCTGGACCTGTTTGAGACCCCAGACGACGCAGGCGAGAGGCTCGAGCAGCGCAGCCTCGGAGAAGGTCAGGTTTCCAATAGGGTAGACGGCGCTCTCCGGCGCAGCGACGAGCCCCGAGAAGGCCCCGCTGCGCGTGACGCCGATGACTTCCAGGTTCAAACACTGGTTGAACTGCCGCTGTTGACAAAAGACGCAGTGGTAACAGGGCAGGTTGGGGTCGGCGGTTACGCGGTCGCCGGGCTTGAAGGTCTGTACCCGTTCGCCCACCTGCCGCACGACACCGCTGAATTCGTGACCCGGTACCAGCGGGTAGGCCGCGAGTGCGTAGGAGCCGTGCCAGATATGCAAGTCGGTGCCGCAGATGCCTGCGTTCTTGACTTCGATGAGGACGTCGTGCGGGCCGAGCGTGGGCTCGGGAGCCTCGAGCACCCGTCCCTTTAGGGGCGCGTCGATCTGAGCTGCGATCACTTGATGGCTCCCATCGTCAGACCGGTTACGAGCTGTCGCTGGGCGACCCAGCCTGCGACCAGAACGGGGATAACCGCCGCTGTCGCGGCTGCCGACATCTTGGCGATAAAAAGGTCGCCCTGCGCCGCCTTGAAGGTCGAGATGTAGACCGATAACGGTGAAGCGTCGCGTGAGGTCAGGTTGACAGCCAGAAAGAATTCGTTCCAGGTGAAGATCATGGCGAGAAGTGAAGTCGCAGCGAGACCGGGAATAAGGAGCGGCAGGATCACCCGGGTAAATTCGTCGATCAGGGTCGCGCCGTCGAGTCTGGCGGCTTCGATGATTTCGTAGGGCACCTCGAGCATGAATGAGCGTAGCATCCACACCACTAGAGGGAAATTCATCCCGGCGTAGAGAATGATCAGTCCCAAATGCGTGTCGAGCAGGTTGAGCCGCAAAAAGAGAATATAGAGCGGCACGATCACCCCAGCGGGCGGGAGCATGCGGGTCGACATCATCCACATGAGCGACGAATCGGTACGCTTGGTCTGGTAAAACGCCATGGCGTAAGCCGTCGGGATGCCTAGAAGAAGGGCTAGGAGAATCGCAAAAAAGGTGATAACGACTGTGTTTTGCAGGTACTCCAAAAAGGGCGAATCAAAGAGTGCCACGCGCCAGTTTTCGAAGGTGGGTGTAAAAAAGAACTGGGGCGGAAAGGTGATCGCCATCTGCTCGGTTTTAAACGACGTCAAAAACATCCAGAGGATCGGGAAGAACATAGCAAACGCCAGCAGCAGCGTGAAGATATTGAGCAGCGTGCTACCGAGTTTAGAGCTTCCGGGTTTCACAGGTTCACCTCCCCCGAGGTTGCGTTGCGTCGCAGGACGCGCAAGAACAGCACGATGACGACATTTGCCAGGATCACGGCGAAGATACCGTAGGCGCTCGCCCGCCCGACATTTTGCCTCGAGAACGCTTCCAAAAAGATCTGATAGGGCAAGTTGGTGGTTTGAATGCCGGGACCTCCCGCCGTGGTCACGAAAATGGTCCCGAACTCGCTCAGGATAAAAATGGTGTCCAGCAGCAGCGCGATCTCGATAAAGCGTGTCAGGTGCGGAAAGATGATGTGGCGAAACATGCTCAGGCCGCTCGCCCCGTCGATGCGGGCCGCTTCGACGTTCGACTCGGGCAGCGACTGAAGGCCAGCCAAAAGGATCAGCATGATGAAGGGAGTCCACTGCCACGAGATGATAGCGATGACAGACGCCATGGGGAAAGACTCGAGCGCGTAGAAATTGCGAACGCCAAAAAACCTCAGGTAGTACGAGAAAAACCCGAAAGACGGGTCGAGCATGATGTTTTTCCAGAGCACGGCGGCGGCAACCGGCATGATGAGAAAAGGAGAGATGAGAAGTGTCCGGGCGAGGGCACGGCCGGGGAAGGGGCGGTTAAGGAGCAGCGCGAAGCCCAGACCCAGAATAAAGGTGATGACGACGACCGCTACCGTGAGTACGAGGGTGTTGACCAGTACAGCGATGAAGTCGGGGTTGGTGAGGATGCGCGAATAGTTTCGCCACATCCGGTCGAAGCCCATGAAGTCCGACGAGCCGGGCCGTAAGAGGTTCCAGTTGGTAAAAGAAAACCAGATCGCCAGCACGAACGGGACCTGGGTCACCAGAACGAGAAAGAGAAGCCCGGGGGCGGAAAGAAACTTCCGGCTCGCTTCGCTTTTTTTGGTCCCGGCAGGGGCGACGGCTTGGCTTGCCATGACATCCTCCTGTCAATGTGGATAACGCGTAGGTTGAGGCGAATACTGCGCCAGGGTCCCCGCTCAGGTTTGGCGCGATCTGATCATAGGGTCGCGTCGGTCCCTTTGCCTCGAGGTTTCGGCAAAAGAGGTGGGGCATAAGGATCCCCACCTCCTGCGTTTCTGGCGTGTTAAGCCGAGGCTCAGTAGTACCCAGCGTCAAACATCGCGTCGTCAGCGAGCTGCTGGGCGCGGGCGAGGCCGTCTTCGACGCTGGTGCCGCCCGAGAGAATTTCCGAAACGATCTGCGCGACGTCGTTACCTATCCCCTGGAACTCGGGAATCTGGACGAACTGCACCCCTGGTGCGATCTGGGGTTCGGCGGTCGCGTCGTTGGGGTTGGCGTTGTCGATCGATTGCAAGACGAGCGGCGCGAAAGGTGCAGCTTCCGTGTATTCGGCGTTCTCGTAGGTCGAGGTGCGGGTGCCGGGGGGCACGGCGGCCCAACCTTTTTCCTCGGCGACGAGATCGATGTAATCCTTCGAGGTAGCCCAGGTCATGAATTTGAAGGCTGCTTCCTGGTTCTGGCTCGAGGACGGAATGCCTAAATTCCACGACCAGAGCCAAGCGTTGCCTTTAGGCACCGGACCCTGCGGCGCAAGGGCGTAGGCCATGTTGGGGCCTTCGTCGGTCCCGGCCAAGAAGCCTGCTGCGACCGTCGCGTCGACCCACATGGCGGCCTGTCCGGTGGACATGAGCTGCAGCGCCTCGGGGAAAGAGATACCTGTAACACCCGGTGCGCCGCACTCGTTGACGAGGTCTTTATAAAACGTGATGGCTTCGTTCCACTGCGGCGAGTCGATCATCGGCATGCCCTCGGCGTTGAACCACTGTCCGCCAAAGGTGTTGACGACGGTCGTGATCGGGGCCATGTTGTCGCCCCAGCCCGGTTTGCCGCGCAGCACGATGCCTGCAACATTGTTAGCCGGATCGTTGAGTTCGCAGGCGAATTCGCGGATCTGCTCCCACGTCGGCTGTTCGGGCATCGTCAGGCCTGCATCGTCGAAAAGCTTCTTGTTGTACATGGTAAAGCTCGACTCGCCGTAAAAAGGCACCGCGTAGAGCTGATCCTCATAGGTGAGGCCGTCGCGGATAGCGGGGAGCAGGTCGTCGAAATCGTAGGTGGCGGCAACGTCCGGATACTGTTCGTTGAGACTGTCCACGGAAACGATCCAGTCGTTCGCGGCCCACAGGGGTGTTTCGTACGCGCCGACAGTGACCACATCGAAAGAGCCGCTACCGGTCGCCACGTCGGTCGTGAGGCGGCTGCGGAGCGTGCCTTCGTCGAGAAAGAGCCACTCGAGCTTGATGTCGGGATTTTGCTCCTCGAACGTCTTGGAGAGTTCTTGCATCGTCACCATGTCCGGGTTGTTGACCGAGGCGATGGTGAGCGTGGTCTGCGCGGAAGCGGCAGTAGCGAGCAAGAGGGCGGCAGTACTCAGGGCCAGCTTGTTCATGGACAACTCCTAAACGAGAACGAATGACAGATGGCCGCGTGGCCAGTAAATACCTGACTCGCCTCCTCTCGAGGTTCGCTGCGCGGCGTAAAGGCACCTGCCATCACCGCTCAGCTATAAATGGTCTCGTGGCCATTACAATAGACGATTTTCTTTTGCCTTGTCAAGCAACCTGGTTTTGCATCCCGTAATCGTGTCGGCAACCGCGTTTGCTATCATGGTCTCGTGGCCACCATCACCGACGTTGCCCGGCGCGCAGGCGTTTCACCGACGACCGCCAAACGCGCCATTCGCACGCCCGAGCTGCTCGCGCCGGAAACGCTCG
Source organism: Truepera sp. (assembly GCA_048594695.1). GTDB lineage: Bacteria > Deinococcota > Deinococci > Deinococcales > Trueperaceae > Truepera. The sequence goes on from JBMDWS010000241.1 coordinate 5,921, forward strand.
AGCGGGTGCAACGGGCGGTTCGCGAGCTCGCCTATGAACCCGATCAGCTTGCGGCGGCGCTGCGACGTGGACAGAGCCGGACGATCGGTCTCATCGTCGGCAGCGTCGTCGAGCCCTTCTTCGCTGAACTCATTCGGAGCGTTGGTAAGGCGGTCAGGGCGCAGGGGTACACGCTGCTCGTAGCAGATAACGAGTACGACACCCGCAACGAACTCGAACAGCTCAAGGTGTTTGCCGGTCACCGCGTCGGCGGGCTCATTCTCCGGTCGGGCTACGGCCCGTCGAACCTCGAGTATCTGAGTCTCATGCAAGCGCGGGGCACTGCAATTATCGAGGTTGACCACGTTTTCCCAGGCAGCCCCTTTAGCCACGTCCTGCTTGACAATGAAGGGTGTGTCAGTCGTGGGGTGGCTCACCTGGCAGACCTCGGTCACAGGCGCATCGCCGCTCTAGGAACCTATGACGAGACGATCTTGCCCGATGAGCGCACGCGCGTTTTCCCGCAGGTGATGCGCGCGCACGGGCTGGCGTTACCGGACGCGTACCAGCGTGTGATCGCCCCGAGTCCCGGAGAGGCCTACCGCATCACCAAAGAGTTGTTAGCCTTGGGTGACCCGCCCACGGCGCTTTTTGCTACCACCGGCAACTTGGCGAGTGGCGCGTTTCGGGCGCTCAAAGAGCTGGGTCTGCGGATTCCCGATGATGTGTCGCTCCTGACGTTCGACAACTATCCGTGGACCAGGCTTGTCGAACCGGCGGTCGACGTGATCGAGCAGCCGGTCGAAGCCATGGGCGAGGCCGCCGCGGCGCTGGTGTTACGGCAGCTCGAGACTGCAGAGGCCCCCGTCGAACGGCAACGCTTTGCTGGCCGCCTGATCGTGCGGGGGAGTTCCGGACCTCCGAAGACCTGACGCGCTTGGCGTCCGCTGCGTCGCAGGCCAGGCGGGATAGAATGACCTGGCGTATAAGAAGCTATAGGCAGAGGTTCGAGCGAGGAGGCAGTGGGTCTATGGCCACACAGATCGCGATTGTGACGGGGGGCGGCAGCGGAATCGGTGCGGCGGTTGCTCACGCGCTTGCCGGAGCGGGCTGGACTGTCGTCGTGGCAGGACGGCGACACGCGGCGCTGGAAGCTGTTGTGCGGGCTGGAGATGCGTCCGGGGCGCTCGAGGCGTTACCGACAGACGTCTCCGATGAGGCGAGCGTCAAGCGGCTTTTCGACCACACGGCGACGCGCCACGGTCGACTGGACCTGCTCTTTAACAACGCAGGTATCGGTGCGCCCGCTGTGGACCTCGACAGGCATACGCTGGAGGCCTGGAACGCGGTCGTAGCGGTCAACCTGACGGGTGTATTTCTCTGCAGCCGCGAAGCGTTCCGGATCATGCGCGAGCAGACGCCGCAGGGTGGACGGATCATCAACAACGGCTCCATCGCTGCACACGCGCCCCGTCCCTACTCGGCGGCCTACACCGCGACCAAGCACGGGGTGACGGGGCTGACCAAGGCTACAGCACTTGACGGGCGTCCCTTCAACATTGCCTGTGGACAGATCGACATCGGTAACGCGGCGACTGACATGGGGAGTGGGGCCGCTGGTGGGGCTCTGCAGGCCGACGGCAGTGTACGCCCGGAACCTCTTATGGATGTTGCGGAAGTTGGGCGGGCGGTGTGCTACATGGCCGGTTTACCCCTCTCGAGCAACGTCCTGACGATGACCGTGATGGCGACGAAGATGCCCTACGTGGGTCGCGGCTAGGTGCGTCAGTTGGTGACGTGAGGTTGCAGATGGGCGACCTCCAGGCTGGGCTTTTGCAACAGGGCCGCTACGTCCTCTGCGGGCATCGCGTGTCCAAAGTAGTAGCCCTGCACGAGCGGGCAACCGAGTGCCCGGAAGAGTTCGAACTGCTCGCGCGTTTCGATGCCTTCGGCGATGACCGAGATGTCGAGTGTGTTTGCTATCTCGAGAACGGCGCGGATGATCGCGACGGCGTACTGAGGGTCTTTGCGCGCTGCGGCAAGCTTCCGGACAAACGAGCGGTCGAGCTTGATGGTGTCGAAGTCGAGCATCTCGAGGCAGGCCAGAGACGAGTAGCCGGTCCCGAAGTCGTCGAGGGCAAGCGACACACCGTGGTCTCGTAAGCCTTGCAGGGTTTTTCTCACCTCCAAGGAGGCGTTCATGATGGCCGATTCGGTGAGTTCGAGCTCGAGGCGGGCCGGTGAAATGCCGGTCGACGCAATGAGAGATGAAACCTGCGCCACGAAGCCAGGGTCCGTAAGTTGCTGCGCCGAGACGTTGACGCTGATGACGACGTCGTCGAGGCCCTGCTCTTCCCACGCCTGGAGGCGGTAGCAGGCCGTTTTGAGCGCGAAGTGACCGAGCTGCGAAATAAGGCCGCTTTCCTCGGCCAGCGCGACGAAGAGGGTCGGTTCGACCTCGCCTCGCGACGCACTGTGCCAGCGCATGAGTGCCTCGACCTTGACGAGTCAGTTCGACCCTACCTCGATAATAGGCTGGTAATGGAGCGCGAGGGTTTCATGGTGAAGGGCCTGCTCGAGGTCACGGATGAGTTCCAGGCGCTCCTCGGCTCGCTCGTCGCGGCGGGCGTCGTAGCGGGCGACTCCGTCCTTGCCACTATGTTTGACCGTATACATGGCGGCGTCGGCGTGTTTGAGGAGCGTGGGCACATCTAAACCATCGTCAGGCGAACAGGCCACCCCGACGCTGATCGAGATAGTCTGGTAGAGCCCTCCCAAGGTAAAGGGCTGGGCGAAATGGGCACGGATGCGTTCACCGACGTCGAGCGGGTTAGGGCCACCGGGCAAGTCGCTGAAAATCAGCACGAATTCGTCGCCGCTCATACGAAATGCGAAGTCCTTCTCGCGCTTGGCGCGTCTCAGGCGCTGCGCGACCTCTTTGAGAAGCATGTCCCCGACGGCGTGCCCATAGGAATCGTTGATGAGCTTGAAACCGTCGATATCGACGAACGCCACGGCAATCCTGCTCGTTTCCGGGCGCTGCGCGAGGAGGTGTGCGAGTGTGTTCTCGAGCGCGAGTCGGTTAGGCAGCTCGGTCAGGGCGTCACGGTAGGCCAACTGCTCCATGCGTTCAGCCCGGGCGCTCGTCGTGGTCAGGTCTTCCTTATAGCCTAAAAAGGTGTGGGTAAGGGCCAAAAGTGTGAGGTTGGCCAGGTTCATCTGGAGCAACGCGTAGATGACATGAAAGTTCGTGCCTGCCCACCAGTTCGAGACGACATAGACCAGGCTGATTCCGGAGAAAACAGCCAAGAACAGGGCGATAAGCAGACGACCACGCTTGAGTCCCGTAGCATAGGCGCTGAGGACAAAGAGTGCCGGGATCCACACGAACGTCTCGGTGAATTCGCCCGGGATCTTTTCGGGGTGTGGGCTGAAATAAAGCAAATAGATGAGCTTACCGATAAACTGAGCGGAAACCGCGCCAATAATCGTCAGGACAGTTTGAAGTGTCGATAACCTCCGGGTCAGGAGCAGGACGAAAAGGATGCTGAAAAAGGTCGTCGTCCCAATGTAAAAGACGCTGTCGAAGGGGTTACTCTGTCTGCTCGGCACCTCGAGCCAGAGCCCGATCAGATACGCGCAGATAGCAGCGAAGAGGCCACAGAGGACGCCGTTATGCAGGCTGTCCGGAGAAGCGCTGGAGAGAAAGGAGCGAATGCGATTAAGCCACTTTGTCACGTTTACCAAGCTAGTAAACATTCTCTGACAAGACTCTTACGTTTCAGGCTCTCGCGGTGTAAAAAGCACGGTCGGCAACGGTTGGCGAGTGTAATGAGCTGGAGATGCAGCATCCGCTGCTGAATGTTGGCAAGATAAGGAAAACCGCGCCTTGTACGGGGCTGCTTCTGCTATCGCCTTCTATTGACCTGTTGACGACGCTACGCCGAGAGCGCAGGAGGGTGACCACAATTCACC
>JBMDWS010000242.1:0-37972 GCA_048594695.1 Truepera sp.
TGCAGCTGCCCAAAACGGGCGCCATCTTGCTGACCATCGACGCAGTACCTTTTAGCGCAGGCTTTACCCGTGATGAGCAGGACGACAGTGACCAGCCGGACGCCGCAGCGATCCGCGCGAGTACGATCAAACTGCTCGAGCTCGTCGAACGGGAAGGCGTCTCGCTGGTCATTTTCGGTCACGACAAGGCGCAGTGGGACACACTCAAAAAAGTTCCGGAGTTTTACGAGTAGGGCACTATTCAGAGGGCTGAATCGTCTGCGACAACACCGCTCCCACACTGCAGGGATACGAACGTCCCGAAGCCCAGCAGAGTCGGGGCGGCTCGGCCCCCGCAAATCCCTTGGCGGGTCGCTCGCCCGACAACGCCCGCCGCGCCCCCGTTCACTCCTGCACCGCCTCCAGGAACCACGACGGCAGACGCGTCCGCTGCCGCTTCACGAACGCTCCGAAGTCCGCGTCGAGCACGTAGGTCACAGCAAAGTCGTCGGCGCTCCGCACGCTCCGCCCGTAGGCTTGAACCACCGTCAGGCAGGTGCGCCAGTCGTACCAGATCGGGTCGATCGCTTTACGCCGCGCAATCTGCGGGTCACCCAGGTAGGGATAGGGCAGCTTGCAGATGACCTGCCACCTCGAGAGGTCGCCGGGCAGGTCGATTCCTTCAGTCATACTCGGCGTGAGCAGTACCGTCGGCCCCCGGCTACGCAGGTGCTGCTCCAAGGCGGCGTCCCGCCCGTCCGCGCCGTAATGTGTAACGAGCCGGGAGAGGTAGCGCTTGGGCAGGTTTTTGGCGATATAGGCCGCGATCTTGTAGGTGTGCGTGTGAATCAGGCCCTTGTCGTCCGGGTGCGCCTCCATGAGTTCGGTAATCTCATGGACGAGCTTGGGCAGGTCGCGCTCCATATAGTGCCGCGTCATCCGGGCAGTGTTCTTGGGAAATATCGGGCGGTTTTCCGGCGGAAAGTCCGAAGCGACAGCGATGACTTCGGCTTCACTTGGGTCAATACCGAGGCTTCGTAAATAGGTCGGCGGGTCGAGAATCGTGGCCGAAAGCATCAGCACCCGCTCGCCAAACCGAAACATCAGCTCCTGCGCGAAGGCCGCGACCTTGACGGGCTTGAACGTGACGCTTTGCCCCTCCGAGCCGGAGGTGCGCTCGACCACCCATTCGACGTTCTCCTCGTCGCGGCTGTAGGTCAAAAGCTCGAGCCGGGCGAGGAGGTTATCGAGCCACTGCTTATGCGAGAGCAGCTCGAGCGCGATCCCCTCGGGCAGTTTGGCCCCCTTGAGCTGCGTCTCGAACTCGCGCCGACGCTTCTTGAGAAGCGGCACGATGTCCTCAGCGAACTCGAAAAACTCTCCATCATCGAAGGCGGTCGGCAGCGTCTCAGCGACGCCCACGCGCCGCAGTTGCACGTCCGAGAGGGTCACGTAGGTGAAACTCATCAGGGCACTCTCGGCGTTATGGGCCTCGTCCAGAATGAGCAGTTCACGCGGCCCGAAGCCGCCCTGGTAGTTGAGTTCAGTCAGGTAGTAGGCGTAATTCAGCAGCGCGTTGTCAGCGGCCATTGCCTCGTCCTTGGCGCGAAAGTAGGGACAGTCGTCGCACTCCGGGAACTTGCGCCCGGTGATGCAAGGGGCCGCCGCCGCGTGCGTCGGGGCCACCAGACAGCGGTAGTTGGCGCGCCCTTTCATCAGCGCGAGGTCGGGAAAGTCCCGCAGGTACTGCTCCTGCAGGAGTTTCTGCGCTGTCAGAACGTAGGCGCTGCCCGCCTCGCGGGCGAGCGTCACCGCGATCGCCGACTTGCCCGAACCGGTCGGAGCTTCGATGACTACGAAACGTTTGCCCCGCTTGAAAGCGTCCCGCGCCGCCGTGATGGCTTCGCGCTGGCCCTGGCGGTAGGTTTTGAAGGGGAACGCCACGGCTCAAGGCTATCATCTTGGCGGAAGGAAGCGTTGCGAGTCCGAACTTAAAAGGGGGCGCTCGAGTCAGCCGGAGCCTTATCACGAGGCGTGCCCCGCCGCAGCGCAACCATCGCTATGATCCCTGCCAGCACATACATGACCGCGTCCACGCCGATGACGAGCACACCCACACGGTCCCTGAGCACCCCCGACACGAGCATTCCCACGAGCTGCAACAGGCCGAACACCGCGAAGTAGAGACTGAACACGCGACCCCGCGTCCCGGCGTCGGCGCCAACCTGGATGAGCGTCATCTGCGCGGTGCCCCAGGCTGCAAAGGGTAGCCCGGCAATAGCGGTGAGGAGCAGAAGGGGCCAGAGGTCAGGATAAAAGAGCGGATAGGTGAACGTAGGAACGAGCAGAAGCCCACTCAGCAGGCCGCCCCAGGCGAGTAAGAGCAGCGGCGAGAAACGGTTGAAAGCCGTCAGCAAGACTCCCGCCGCGATACCGCCAAGGGCCTGCACGGAGAAGAGATAGCCAAGCTCTCGAGCACTCCCCTCTAGCATGACCCGCAGAAAGGGTGCCATCAGCGTCGAGATAAAGCCTTCCCCGAAACCCACCAGCGCCGCGACCAGAAAGGACAACCTGAGGACCGGACTCCCCCGCACGACCCGGTCAAGCACTACCGCTCGGTGCATGATGCCTACTTCATCCCGTTTACCCTGACCCCTTACGCAACGCCCGAGGAGCGGCTAGGGGCGCAAGCATCACCGGTCTTCGGCACGCTGCCCACGGCGTACGCCCACGCCCTGAGGCAAAACGAGCGCTTCGGCAACTACCCCCTGCGCCGGAACGACGGCGCGGTGCTGACGACGGATTTTGTGCCGGAGCGCACGGCTTCGGGGCTACCTGTCGTCTACACGGACGCTGTCGCTACCTTGACACGGGCAGAGGCGCTGCAGCGCGCCGCCGCACTGCGCGCCGCGTTTAGTGGAAGTCAGGCAGGAGCCACCGCGCTGCTACCGACCGGAGAATCCGGGGCCTCGCAAGCCTACATGCTGATGGTCGTACTCCTGCCGCTACCGGGCTAGGGCTGGGTCAGGGAAGCGGCGTTTCGGCGTCGAGCGTTATGGCGGTGATCGGCAGGATCGTCGTGCCGTAGGATTCGAGCCCAGCGTCTTCGGGTAGCGCCACGCGTTCGGCCAGAAGCATTCCCTCGAGCCTCTCGAACGGCCCTATAAGCCCAAAGTTCCCGGAAGCGCAGATGAACGCGACACGCTTCGATCCCACGAAGATCATTTTTTCTGAAGCAACACGGGCGCACTCGCTGCCGTCCTCGAGACGGACCTTCGCTACCCGCACACGCAGGGCGTGGCGCTCTAGGGGCGTGCCCCTTTCGAGATTTTTCTCGAGCAGCGTGAGGCGCGCCACGTCGCCTTCACTCATCTCGGGCACGCGAAGTATGCCTGCGGCAAGGGTGTGATCGAACTCACACACGAACGCCACGGAGGCACCACCGACCCTCTCCACCTGAGAACGGCAGGGTGAACCGTACAGCTCTATGGTCTGCAAAGACGAAAAGCCCGCATCCGACCCGGCCCGCGCCGGAAACGTCAAGGCAAAAAACCCTGTGCACATCGCACCCACCATCATCGCTATACCCTTCATATCGTCTCCTTTAATGACGCCTGCGCCCTCGACTTACCCGTCTGAGGCACCTCGAGCATATAGCGCGATAATGAGCATAGTGTGTAACTTACACACTATGCTCATTTAGAATTCTCTAACTGTGAGGATGGGGTGCAGCACAGGCTTCAGGTCCAGTCTCTCGATAGACGCATCGGCTGATAGACGCGTTGCCGATAGACACTTTGGCGTCAAACCCGTAAACTTTAGGAACACAATTTCAAGAAGTCAAATGTCTCGAAAGTGCTACCCCAGGAGGTTGTATGTTGAGTCTCGCTTCGTTTTTACAAGAGCATGCACGGGTTCATCCTGAACGTGTCGCCATGAGGCTTGGTGAGCAGGCAACGACCTACGGCGAGCTCGACAAGGCCTCCTCAGCGGTGGCCCGCTACCTGGTAGCCCAGGGGCTCAAACCTGGCGACCACGTGGCGCTAAGCTGCCCCAACTTGCCCTATTTCCCGATCATCTACTACGGCATTATCAAGGCGGGCATGGTCGTCGTACCCCTAAGTATTCTCTTTAAAGCTCCGGAAATCGCCTATCACCTCATCGATTCGGACGCGAAGGCCTACTTCCTCTTCGAAGGTAGTGAGGTGCTGCCGATGGGCCGGGCAGGTGCTGCGGGCTTTGTCGAGGCCAGCGCGTGCGAGCATCTGGTCTTCATCACCGCCGATCCAGCGGCCCCGAGTCCTGTCGATAACGCCCTCACGTTTTCAGAGGTGCTCCGCACCCACGCCGGACCCTTCGAGCCCGTGCTGCGCGAGGCCGAGGATACCGTGGTAGTTCTCTATACCTCGGGCACGACAGGTAAACCCAAAGGGGCCGAACTCACGCAGCTCAACATGGTCATGAACGCCATCGTGTCCTCGAGCATCGTCCGTGCCCCAAACCTGGAGGGGCATGAGCAGGTGGTTCTGACCGTTCTGCCGCTCTTTCATATCTTCGGGCAGACCTGCGTGATGAACGCGATGTTCTATCTGGGCGGTCAGCTTGTCCTGCAGCCCCGCTTTGAGGCCGAGAGCGCGCTCGAGCTCATGGCGCGCCACAAGGTCACGACCTTCGCCGGTGTGCCGACCATGTACTGGGGCCTGCTCAACGCGCTGCAAAAGCGTAACCCCGGCGAGCTTGCCCTAAAAATCTGCGTCAGTGGCGGCTCGTCCCTGCCCGTCGAACTGCTCCGGCGCTTCGAAGAAGCTTTCGACGTCCCTATTCTCGAGGGCTACGGTCTCTCCGAAACGAGCCCGGTCGCCTGCTTCAATCAGCAGGGACGACCGCGCAAGGTCGGCAGCGTCGGTCAGGCCATCCTGGGGATGGAACTCCGGGTCGTCGATCCTGACGGCAACGAGGTCCCGAGCGGCGAGACAGGCGAAATCGTGATTCGCGGCCACAGCGTCATGAAAGGCTACTATAATCGTCCGGAAGAAACCGCCAAAGCGATCCGCAACGGCTGGTTTCATAGTGGCGACGTGGGCATTCGGGATGAGGAAGACTACTTCTCGATCGTCGACCGGATCAAGGACATGATTATTCGTGGCGGCTACAACGTCTACCCTCGAGAGGTCGAGGAGGCACTCATCGCCCACCCCGAGGTGTCGCTTGCAGCCGTCGTCGGCGTCCCCGATGAGCAGTATGGCGAGGAGATCAAGGCGTTCGTGGTCTTGCAAGAGGGCTCGAGCCTCACCCCCGAAACGCTGCGCGACTGGAGTAAAGAGCGACTGGCGAACTACAAGTACCCGCGCGAGATCGTCTTCGCCGATAGCCTACCGCTGACCGCGAGCGGCAAGATCTTGCGACGCGAACTGCGCGATCAGGCAAACGACAGCAACGCCAAGTCGGAAGCCGGTACTCCGGCCTGAGCCGACGCGATCCATAGATCCCGTTGACAGCCTCCAGCCCGAGCCGTAAGCTTGGGCTGCACCCGTGTCGGGGAAGTCCGGTGGGAGTCCGGCGCTGTCCCGCAACGGTAACGCTCCCTAGGGGCGAAGCCCGATTACCGACCCTGTGCCTTTTGGTCCTGGCCCGGCTCCACGCCGTCGCCGTGAGCTCGAGGAGGCTCCCATGGTCGCAATCGCTTTTTCGCAGGGCCGCCGCTAGTGCAGCCCACCCATTCGGGCCGCGCCACACGCGGCTCATCTCCAGCGTCCAAAACCGACCCGCGTGTCCCACCCCGCAAGCCCGCCGGGACCATGCCGCTCCTCTTGAGCCTGCTCGCCCTGGGCGGCGTTCTCGTCCTGGCGATGGGAGTCGGTAGTGTGCCGCTGGGACCGCTCGAGGTGACGCGCAGCATCTGGCACGGGCTGACCGGGACGTCAGGGAGCACGGGCGACATCATCGTCTGGCAGATCCGGCTACCGCGTGTTCTCTGCGCCGCGCTGGTCGGCGCAGCACTCGCGGTCTCCGGCGCAGCGTATCAGGGCATTTTTCGCAACCCCCTGGCGGACCCTTACCTGCTCGGGGTTGCAAGCGGGGCGGGGCTCGGCGCGACGCTGGCCCTGGTGTTCGGAAGTTCGCTGCCGTTCTTGCTGGGCAGTGTGCCCTTTCTCAGTTTCGCCTTCGCGCTGCTCTTTGTCGCTCTGACGCTGGTCCTGGCCCGGCAACGCGGCGCGGCGCCGCTCGTCACGCTGATTCTGGCCGGGGTCGTGCTGGGCTCGAGCGCCACAGCGCTCTCTTCGCTCCTGATGCTCTTGGAACGCGAGGACGCGGCCCGCGTGCTGGCTTGGCTGCTGGGCGGCTTCGGCTTCTCGAGCTGGGCGCAGCTGGGTTCGGTGCTACCACTCATCGCCCTCGCGTGTGTCGTCATGCTCGCCTCGGCGCAGTCTCTGAATATCCTCAGTCTCGGTGAGGAGAGTGCCGTGCAGCTTGGCGTCCGTGTCGAGCGTCTCAAGCTCGGCCTCATCATCGCAGCAACGCTGGCGACCGCCGCCGCTGTGAGTATCTCGGGCATCATCGGCTTCGTCGGGCTCATCGTGCCGCACACGCTGCGCCTCGCGTGTGGCCCCGATTACCGCAGGCTCCTGCCCCTTTCGCTGGTAGGGGGTGCCCTTTTCATGGTGCTCGCCGACCTCGTTGCCCGCACGCTCATCGCGCCCGCAGAACTGCCCATCGGCGTCATTACGGCGCTCGTCGGCGGACCTTTTTTTCTGTATCTGCTGCGTCGCCGGAGCACCCTGCGGCACTAGGGGCAAACCTGTTACATTGGGTCGAATGTGTGAACTCTGGCTTATCCGACACGCACAGACAGTCTGGAACGGGGAGAAGCGCATTCAGGGCCAGAGCGACACCCCGCTAAGCGACAAAGGCGTTCAGCAGGCCGTGCGCCTGGCCGAGCGGCTGGGAGGTGTGACGTTCGACGCGGTCTACGCTTCAGACAGCGGGCGCGCCGTGCATACCGCCCGGCTCGTGTTCGGCGACAGGCCCATCGCCCTCGAGCCCAGACTGCGCGAGATGAGTTACGGGACGCTCGAGGGCAAGACGCGCACCGAACTCGTCGGGGCCGAGCGCGACGCGTTTCTGGCATACTGGCACGATCCCTACGAGGTCAAAACACCGGGCGGGGAATCGTGGCGCGATCTGGACGCACGTGTGGCAGCGTGGCTTGGCACGCTGCCACACCAGGGACGCGTCGCGGCCGTCAGTCACGGCGGGACCATCCGGAGCGCCCTTTTTTACGTAACGGGCGCACCCAGAGCGCGTGAGTGGAACGCCTACTTCAGTAATACCGGTATCACTCGCCTGCGCCTTGGCCCGCCGCGCAGCATCCTGCTTTCCCATAACGACGCCGCGCACCTAGAGAGCAGCGGCCTGGAGGACGATGGCGAACCCTGAAGAGATTCTCGAGCTGTGGCTTATCCGCCACGGCGAAACCGACTGGAACCGCGAGCGCCGCATTCAAGGGCAGCAGCAGAACCCCCTCTCGAGCCTCGGCGAAACGCAGGCGCGGCGGCTGGGCTCCCGGCTTATAGGTGAAACCTTCGACACCGTCTACTGCTCGGACCTAAAGCGCACCCTGCAGACCGCCGAACTCGCGTTCCCCGGTTTACCCCTGACCTTCGACAAGCGCCTGCGCGAGATCAGCCGGGGTGTTCTAGAGGGGAGGCGCGGTCAGGACTTCGCGGGGGAGCACCTCGAGCACTACACCGCCATGCAACGCGACCTCTACAGCTACCGCCCACCCGGCGGCGAAAATCACTACGACGTGCAGGACCGGGCCGTGGCCTGGCTGGAGAGCTTGCCCCGCAGAGGCCGGATCGCGGCGGTCACACACGGCGGCGTCGTCACGGCGCTCGTGCGCCACGCGCTGGGGCTGCGTGAACTCACGACCTGGCTACACGTCGGCAATACGAGCATCAGCCGCTTGCGCCTGGGAGAAACCTGGACCGAGATCCTGGGCTTTAACGACACGGCGCACCTCGAGCCTCGGCCCGACCTTCATGCCCTTTAAGCTCCCCCTAACCTGAACAGGGTATTCTTGAGCCTAGTGACGTTCACCGCCTACCCCCCCGTCCCCACCGAGCCCGCCTGATGCTCGAGCTTTGGCTCGTCTGCCACGGTGAAACGCCCTGGAACCGCGAGGGCCGCGCCCTCGGGCAGAGCGACCCTCCCCTTTCCGAACTTGGGGTTCGTCAGGCCGAACTGCTCGCGCAGCGTCTCGCAGGGGTCAGCTTCACGCAGGTCTACGCTTCGGACCTGGCCCGCGCTCGCTACACCGCCCGACTCTGTCTACCAGCCGCCGAAATTCGGCTCGAGCCCCGGTTGCGCGAAGTCAATTTTGGACGCTGGGAGGGGCAACGCTGGCAGGACATGCAGGGCGAGGAAAAGCGGGCGCTCGAGCTCTGGCGCAAGGATCCCTACCGCTCGAAAGCCCCCGGCGGCGAATCCTACGAAGAGGTGCGCGAGCGCGTGGCAGCCTGGCTGACCGAACTGCCGAACGAGGGCCGGGTCGTCGGCTTTGCGCACGGCGGATCCATCCGCAGCCTGCTCTACCACTTCACGGGCTTGCCCGACGGCGCGTCGTGGCGCTTTCAGATCGACACCGGCAGCATCACGCGGCTGCTGATCAGGCCGCAAGGCGCTGTCTTGCAGGTCATCAACGACACCGCCCTGCTGACCTGACGCTCAGGAGAGTTCGGCCCGGACTGTACCCTTTGGCCTCAGGCGCAGCGCCACGAGTAGCCCGACGACCCCTTTAGCCAGAATGTCGGCAAAAATGATCTCCGCCATCGCAGCCGCGCTCAGGGTGCCTGCAAAGGCGATCAGCGTAAATGTGAGTGAATCGAGCGGGATACTGACCGCGTTTGAGGTCGCCACGCGCGTGAGCCAGCGCCGCTCGATAAACCGCTGATAGACCTCTGTGTCGGCAGCTTCGGCGATAAGAATAGCCAGAAAGCCCGCCAGCAGGAAGCGCACGGGGATACCTAGGTAAGCTGAGAGCGCGAGGTTGGCGAGTGCGGCGACCGCGATCATCTGGTATGCCCAGTGACGCCCGAAGCGGTGGACACGGTCGCGCTGCGTAAAGGTCACGCCGAAGAATAGCGTCCCGACCGACAGCTGCCCATAGAGCGGCAGCGCGATAAACGAGTCGAAGGTGAAGTTGGCGAGCAGCGTGCAGACGATATAGACGGTCATCGCCGCGAGCATGGGGGCGTGACGTCCAAACAGGCGGCGGTAGAGTACCCCCGCAACGAGCGCGACGAGAGGTGCACAAATAAACGCGAGCGGGAGCGCGGTCACGTAGAGGAGCGCAAGCTCGAGAACCAGAACACCTACCATGAGTAGGATGGCGCGAGGCTGCTCCAGCCACCCCTCCCCCGCCTGCACCATTGCCGGAACGAACAGCAGACCGACGAGAAAGATGACGACAAGCGGCAGCTCGGATGCCGACGCTACGCCCTGCGAGTGCCGCGCAACGACGAGGAGCAGCGCGCAGACGAGTAGCGCAGCGACGCTCACGAGCGTATGGATGAGTGATGAGCGAATAAAACGTGACATGACGACCCCTTGGTTCGTGGCGGTTATGTCACCTCCCGCCGACGGTTTAGTCTAGCAGACCGTGTCGGTAGCGCCTTATAGCAGGTACTCCCGGAAGAGTGCCAGCCAACATCCTGACACGGCCCAGGACAGCAGTCTAGAAGCTGTGGTCGAACGCGTAGTCGAGGAGCGCACCCTGCGCGAAGGTGTAACGCCCACGTGTCCCACTTAGGACGCCCGCCGCCCGCATCTCCCCGAGGAGCGCCGTGGTCGTTTCACGGGCTGCGCCGACGAGCGCCGCGAGGGTGTCATGGGTCAGCGGCAAGGTCAGGTGAACGAGGCCGTTTTCCGAGGTGTGCCCGAAGCGCTGACCCAGCCTCGAGAGCGTGCGGGCAAGCCGCGCAGCGACAGGCAGATCCGTATCCTCGAGCGTGTCGCGCACCCGCTGAAGCTGTTCACCCGTAGCCCAAAAAAGTGCTTCGGTCTGCAACTGTGCCTGTTCGCGGCTCATTTCGCTGACGCTGACCTTGGCCGAGAGAGCTTCAGCCCGTTCGCCGTAGGTCGGGGAGGCCGTCACAGCGCCGATATAGTCACCTGGGCCGACAAGCTGGGTAATGCGTTCGCGCCCGCTGGGAAGCTCGAGGCTGAGCTTTAGAAGCCCTTCCTCGACGCGGTATAGGCTCGTGGCCTCATCCTGCGCGAAGTAGAGAACGTCCCCTTTACCCAGCCCCCGCCGCAACGCGGTCAGCAGGGGTAAAGGTGGCGGCGTATTTGGTAAAGCTGGAAAGGCACCTAAGCCTGGAGTCATGGTCTATTCTAAACGGCTCGAATCCGACCACGTGTCGCACGTGCCCGAAAACCCTGCAGACTTCACGTACTCAGCCCGCGAGAACCTTGTTGATGTCGTAGAGGTGCCAGTCGATCTCTTTTTGCTTTTCCCAGGTATCCCGCAGCGGCACGAACACCGTCCCGCGCTTGTCGACCCCGACCATCACGTCGCTCTCGCCGTCTAGAAGCGCCTTGACCGCGTGATAGCCGAGACGTGAGGCGAGGACCCGGTCACGCGTGCTCGGCGGCCCACCGCGCTGCATGTGCCCGAGAATGCTCGTACGCACCTCGTAGCCGCTCGCCGCCTCGATATGTTTTTCGATTGCCATCGCCCCACCCTTGGCCGCGCCCTCGGCCACGATGATGATCGACGAACTGCGGCCCCGTTCACGGCCCGCGGCGATGGATTTGACCATCTCTTCGATATCGTAGTCGCGCTCGGGAAGCAAGATCTCCTCCGCCCCGCCCGCGAGCCCGACGTTAAGGGCGATGTGCCCGGAATGCCGCCCCATGACCTCGACGAGGAAAAGCCGGTCGTGCGAATCGGCTGTGTCGCGCAGGCGATCGATAGCGTCTAGCGCGATGTTCATGGCCGTGTTGAAGCCAATCGTCACATCGGTCCCGTAGATGTCATTGTCGATGGTTCCAGGGATGCCGACGACCTTGATGCCGTGCTCTTTTGAAAGCAGGTGCGCCCCCTGAAACGAGCCGTTCCCCCCGATGACGATAAGTCCCTCGATCCCGTGCGCCTTGAGGTTCGCGGCAGCTTGAGCCCGGCCCTCGGGTTGCATGAAGGGCAGGCAACGTGCGCTGTAGAGCATGGTCCCACCGCGCTGCATGATGTTGTCGACACTTCGGGCGTTGAGCTCGGTAAAGTCGCCATTCATGAGGCCCCGGTAGCCGCGAATGACCCCTGTGATGTCGATACCGTCGTAGATCGCCGTGCGGACAACCGCCCGGATGGCGGCGTTCATTCCTGGCGCGTCACCGCCGCTCGTTAGAACCGCAATGTGTTTCATATGCCTAGACTATACCGCCCAATGCATAAACGTCCAATTATGGATTGCCCACGCCCATAGCCATCCGCCACATAACGACGCCGCAAAGTGTAGCCGTTCTCACCTACTACCTCATATTTTAAGGTATAGTGAGCTATTGGAGATTCCGTCTCTCGAGAAAGGACCTCGCCATGACCCCGGAACTCGTTTTTATTATTCGCCTCGCGCTCCTGTGCACCATTTTAATGGGACTCGAGTTCATCTTCGCTGCCCGCGCCGAAGCGCGCCGGAAAGCCCCCAGCGCAGCTCCGCGCACCCCCGCCTACAGCGCCTCGCAAGCCAATCCCGTTGTCCGGCTGCAGCGCGGCTCGGCGCTCGGTCAGATATCTGTAAGAGCAGTCAGAGCCAGCGCGGGTACCTCAAAAAGAGCCCCGGTCACGGGTGCCCCGATCGTCCGGCTCGAGCCGCTCCCCCATCGCGCTGCACACACCCGCGATGACGTCACCACGGAGAAGCGGGCCGCGTAAAGGTTGGTACCGGCCTTCGCGCCCCTGCCCGCACGGGAGGGCCGGGGCGGTTTTCAGTGTCCGTCCGTGCCTGCGTTCAGACCTTTTTGCCCGTCTCCAGCGAGTCGCTGCTGGGGCCTTCACTGTCCGTACCCGGTAAGCGCCTTTCACTCGGCGTGGCGCGGGGCCGAACGACGAGCTCGAGGTCGAGCGCCCCGAGGAGCCTAAGTACATCGTCCGAAATACACGGGGCGTCACCCTGCAAACAGGCTCGCACCTGCTCGCTGCTGAGTCCGCTCAGCGACGTCAGCTCCGCTTCGCTGATACCGTGATTGGTCATCTCGCTGATAAGCCAGTGCCGGATATCGTTCCCATTCATGGTTGCCCCGCCTTCAGTCTACGCCGACCAACACATCTAGACGCGCGATTTCAGGAAAAGCGAGTTAAACCATGCAGCAAACATACTGCCGCGACGGCAACGGGCGACTTTAGAAAGGTGAGCGGAGCAGCAGCGATATGCAGAAACAAACCGATCGTCGAGATGCGGGCTTCGGGGTCGACGAAAGAGCCTGGCGAATCGCCTGGTAACGGGTGCTAGAGGACATGAGGCCATTTCTAGGAGAGATCTGGAATCCGGTCGGCACGACACTTGATGACTCAGGTCGTGTGACGTGCAGGGCCCCGTCGGGGTGCAGGCCGTGTTGCCACGCTATGACTAGATTTTCACCTGGTCAGCCCGAGCACCGAGTCCAGAAGTTTCCGTTCACCCTCGAGCCTGTTCCGAGAAGGATACGGCGCCGCTCTCCAAAACTTTGATGACAACGGCCATTCTGTTCTAAATGAGGAGTCAGCTCCGACAATGCAGCTGGCGTCTGGCATCATGCCCTTACACATTACATACTACCTGTTCTTATCGACTGCCCCGTAATAGACGGTCTCCCTAAGATATCCACTGGTTCACATAGGCCGAGCCGGTGTCGGGGCAGCGACCCGCCTACAACATGCTAAACCTTACCCTCACGCGCCTGTGCAAAGGCCGCAAGACGCTCCCGCACGCGGCTCTCCCAACCTTCACCGTCAGCCTGGTAGTAGCCACCCTTGACCTCGTTCGGAAGGTAGCGCTGCCGGAAGCTCGCTGCCGGGTCGTCAAAGTAGTAGCGGTAACCCTCGCCGTAGCCAAGGCGTTTCATGAGCGCCGTAGGCGCGTTACGCAGGTGCAGGGGAACCTCGGCGGAGGCGTGCGCTTCTGCCTCGGACTTAGCCCTTTTCCAGGCCGTGTAAACCGCGTTCGACTTGGGAGCAACCGCCAAGTAGACTACGGCTTCGGCGAGCGCAAGCTCACCCTCGGGGACACCCAACATCTGTGCTGAGTCGCGAGCGGCGAGCGCAAGCCGCAGCGCGTTAGGATCAGCGAGACCGACATCCTCCGAGGCGATTCGCACCAGCCGCCGCGCCACGTACATGAGGTCGGCACCCCCCGCCAGAAGCCTCGCCAGCCAGTAGAGTGCCGCGTCCGGGTCGCAGCCTCGCACCGACTTGTGCAGGGCGCTCACGAGATTGTAAAAGTGCTCGCCGCCCTTGTCGAACGCGAAGCCCTTGGCCTGCAAGGCAGCTCGAATGTCATCCGCTGTGAGCGTGCCGTCCCGTGCGTACGGTGCGGCGGTCTCGAGCGCCCCTAGCGCACGCCGTCCGTCACCGTCGGCCCAGCCCGCGAGCATCGCCAGGGCCTCTGGCGCGACCTCGAGACGCCCCCCGTAGCCTTCCGGCGAGGCGAGCGCCCGGGTCAGGAGGGTCTCAAGGTCCGCAGCCTCAAGCGGTTCCAGAACCAGGAGTTGCAGCCTCGAGCGCAGCGCCCCGTTGACTTCGAACGAGGGATTTTCCGTCGTTGCGCCGATAAAGCGCAACGTGCCGTCCTCGACAAACGGCAAGAGGAGATCCTGCTGCGCCTTGTTGAAGCGGTGGACCTCGTCGAGAAAGAGCAGCGTGTCCTGCCCGAGGGGACGCGCCGAGGCCGCGTCCGCCGCGACCGCCCGCACATCCTTGACGCCCGCCGTCACCGCCGAGAGCCGAACAAAGCGCGCCCCACTCGCTTCGGCCATAAGCTGCGCCAAGGTCGTCTTGCCCACGCCCGGCGGGCCCCAGAGCAGGTACGAGCGCAGCTGCCGCCGCTCGAGCGCCACCCGCAGCGGCTTGCCCGGCCCGAGAAGGTGCGCCTGGCCCACGAAGTCCTCGAGGGTGCGCGGGCGCACACGCTCGGCCAGGGGGCGTGTATCCGATTGGAAGAGGCTCACAGGCCAGTCTAGCATTCGGGCGCAGCAATAAGCGGGACATATAACCTGACATATCAAGACTCATGTTTTGTGTGCCCTGTGACATCTTTGTAAGAGGCGTTGTCCTAGAGTGGGGGTAGTGAAGGGATGGTGAGCAGTGTACAAACTTTTTACCCAGACCCAGGCCAACGACCTCATCGGCGTCGTCGCCCCGCTGCTCAGCGGTTTGCAAAACGATGTCAAAGACGCTATCAGGCTCCAGCATGAGGGGCAAGGTCTCCGGCCCGACAGTCTGCGCTTTCAGCAGATTGCCGAAGAGCTCCGCTTCGTCCTCGAGAGTGCCCGCGCTACCAAGCTCGAGCTCGATGGCCTTGGTGTTCTCGTCACAGATGTCGAAGCGGGACTCGTAGACTTTCCCAGCAAGCTCGGGGCAGAAATGATCTACCTGTGCTGGGCACAGGGCGAGGACGCGGTCACGCACTATCACGGCCTCAACCAGGAAGCCAAAACACGCCGCCCCCTGCCGGGTCCGGCAGACGCGTTGCAGGCAAGGCCGACACCCGTAGAGGCGGCGGCGCTGGCCCCCGGGATGAACGCCGCTCGAGCCTGACCAGCCCCTACCACCGTCCATGACGTAGGCTTGGGCTGGAGGTATGGCGATGACGCATACGAAAGCCACTAGACCGCACCCGCGCGCGCACCTGCTGGGTGCGGCGCTCTTTTTACTCCTTCCCCTCACGCACACTGCCCTGGCGCAGTCGCTTCCCTACGCCGACGTTACTCCCGAGCACTGGGCCTACGACGCAGTGGCCGAACTGAGCACACTCGGCATCGTGACGGGTTACCCGGATGGACGCTTCGACGGTACGCGGGCCGCGACGCGCTACGAGATCGCCCTGATCGCAGCAAGGGTGCTCGAGACTGCTCGTGAACAAGGATCGGGCGCGCCTGCCGCCGACACCGAGACGCGGCTCGGGACCTTGGAGCGGGCACTCGCCGGGGCCGCCTCCCTCGCCTACACGGAACGGCTCGAGACGCGCGTTCAGGCGCTCGAGGTCGCGCTCAACACCCAATCCGGCACCCAGCGCTTTCCTGCAACACGGGACGACGGGGGCGATACCAGCGCCCTGTCCGCAGCGGGCGCAGTCGCATCTCCCGCAACCGCGACGACTACCCCCACCCGCACACTGCGCCTGAGTAGACGCCCACCGCACCCCTTTTACGTCGGAATTTCCCCGGGGCTCATCTCGACTGCGGGCGACGTGTACCTGAGCCTTCAGGGTGGCTACGACGGCCTCGTGGGTCCGGTGGGTCCGACGCTGCGCCTCACCTTCAACGGGAGCAACCGGGAACTGCGGCTGGCGCTCGACGCCCTCGGCAAAGTCGAGTTACCGCTCGAGAACCTCCGTCTCTACGCGGGCCTCGGCCTGGGAACGACGGTGCGCCCCGTCGGCGCGTCGATGCTGCTCGAGGCCCCTTTCGGCGGTGAATATGACATAACTGAAAACGTCGGTCTCTTTCTGCAGCTCATCACGTCCTACGGCTTTTCCCCGGTCAACGACGTCGGCGCGGAAGTTTCGACCGGGATCAATCTGCGCTTTTAGGTCAGCTCGAGAAGTTCTTTGGGGCAAAAGCCCAGCGCGTCGGCGGCCACGAGGTAGCAGGGCGTCTCCCCAAGGGTAAAGGGGGCACGCCGCTCACCGTGCAGATGACCGTAGACGATCACGTCCGCCCCGACTCCGGCCAGCACCTCGGTAAAGCCGGAAGACTCGAGGCGGGCGTTCGTCGGCGGGTAGTGCAGCATTACCGCGAGGGCGTCGCCGGGTTGTCGCAGTTTCCGGGCAGAAGCCAGAGACAGCTCCAGACGCCCGACCTCCCGGGTGTAAATCCTGGCGTCTTCGGCACTGAATTCGCTGCTTCCAGGGCAGACCCAGCCGCGCGTACCCGCCACGACGAGGTTGCCCAGGCGCAACGCGTCGTTTTGCAGGGCGTACATGTCTTGGGGCAGCGCGGCGCGCAGTTTTCCGATCGACGACCACCAGTAGTCGTGATTGCCGCGCAGGAGCACCTTGCGCCCCGGCAGGGCCGCGATGTCCTGCAGGTCCAGAAGCGCCGCCCCGAGCGTCATGGCCCACGACACGTCACCGGGCACGAGGACGAGATCTTGCTCACCGACCGTTTCACGCCAACCCTCGAAAAACCGTTCGGGATGACCCTGCCAGCCGGGTCCAAAGATCGTCATGGGTTTGGGCTCGGCGCTCGAGAGGTGGGGGTCGGCGATTGCAAAGACGCGCATCGGTTTGCAGTCTACCGTGTGCTAGTTCGCCCCGGCCCACAGCCATTCGGTCCGCTCGACGCCCTCGGCGCCGAGGCGCGCCAAAGCTTCACAGGCGCGCTCCCTTGTTTGCGGATGCCGCCAGTCGGGCGCGACTTCACAGAGTGGGGCGAGGACGAAGGTCCGTTCCATCATGCGAGGGTGCGGCAGCGTGAGGACCGGACTCTCGTACACGAGATCGTCCCAGGCGAGCAGATCCAAGTCGAGCGTGCGGGCGTCCCAGCGCACCGCGCGGGTGCGGCCCTGCTGAAGCTCGAGCCCTAAAAGCGCCCGAAGGAGTGCTTCTGGACCGCCAAAGTCGGGTCTGAACGCCACGACCGCGTTGAGAAAGTCTGGCTGACCAGGCGGCCCACCGACGGGCGTGGTGCGGTAGAGGCTCGAGGCCCCCTCCACACGACCGTAGGCCGCCAGTGCCATCCGCGCCCGCCGCAGTTGCAGGAGCGGGTCGGAGAGATTGCTGCCAAGGGCAATATGGGTGAGAGGCACGGATAGGTTAGAGGCCTGGGCGCGTGAGGGTATGAGTGGCGTCCGGCTCGTCGGTGTCGGCAAAGCCGCAGACCCGGTAAAGGGCAGCGCCGCTAGGGGTCAGGGTCCGCAGGCGAAGACGCCGATACACCGGGGGCGCGGCGACGACGAGGCTCGAGAGGAGCAGGCGGGCCACACCGCGTCGGCGCGCTTCGGGTAAAACGTAGACGTGCCGAATCCGGCCCACGTCGGACGTACCCCTCTGGGCGTCGATATACGGGTCCGGCGTAATGCCCCCGACGCCGAGAGGCGTAGCCCCCGTGAATACCCCGAGCAGTAAAAAACCGGATCGAGCGTAATCGCCCGACGCACGTTCACGGGCGAGCCGCGCCAGAAAAGGGAAGCCTTCGCGCTCGCCCGCGACAAGGAGCGCCTCGAGATCGTCCGAGGCATGAACCTCACGCACGTTCACGGTAGATCTCCACGTACACGTCACGAACGATGCCTGGCAGCGGGGCGTGCGGTTTATGGACCCGCACCCCCACCGCCTGAACGAGCGGCTGCTGCGCCAGGAGGGTCGTGGCGATGCGAGCGGCGAGCGCCTCGAGCAGTCCAAAACGCACGCCTGTCACGAGTTCTTCAACGAGCGTATACACGGCGGCATAGTCGACGGTCGCGCCGAGGTCGTCGGTCTCGGGCAGGGGCAAAAAGAGCTCGAGGTCGACCACGAAGCGTGCCCCAAAGACCGCTTCGCTCTCATAAACGCCGTGATGAGCGTGAAACTCGAGGCCGAGCAGAACGATTTTGTCACGCCGCCTCACCTCTCCTGGTTTTTTAGTCATGACCCACCGCCAGCGCGTTCCAGACGCGGAGCGCCTGCACGTGCGCCGCGACGTTGTGGACGCGCACCAGGCTCACCCCGGCAGAAGCGCCCCAGAGATGCGCTGCGAGACTCGCCGGGTCGCGCCCGGCAGCGTCCTCGACCCCAGTCAGAGCGCGCAGCAGCCCCTTGCGCGACGCCCCGAGCAGAACTGGATATCCGAGCGCCACGAGGTTAGGGAGCGCGCGCAGGAGGGTGAGGTTGTGCTCGAGCGTCTTGCCGAAGCCGATGCCCGGGTCGAGCATCACGGACGGCATCCCGGCAGCGAGTGCCGCCTGAGCCGCACGCCCTAACGCGCCAAACACCTCGAGAGGCGCATCGTCGTAGTGCGGCGCAGTCTGCATGGTCTGAGGGGTGCCCTGCATGTGCATGACGATAGCAGGTACGCCCGCCTCGGCGCAGACGCGCACCATCTCCGGGTCGCGCAGCCCCGACACGTCATTGATGAGGTGCGCCCCGCTCGCGAGCGCAGCGGCTGCCACCTCGGCCTTATACGTATCGACGCTGAGGAGCAGACCACTCCCCTGCAGCGCGCGCAAAACCGGGCGTAGCCGATCGAGTTCGGCCTCGGCGGTGAGCGGTTCAGCTCCGGGCCGAGTGGACTCAGCTCCGAGGTCCACGACGAGTGCTCCCTGAGTCGCGAGTTGGCGGGCCTGACTCGCGGCGGCCTCGGAAGACAGATAGTGCCCACCGTCGGAAAAGCTGTCAGGCGTGATATTGACGATACCCATCACCTGCGTTCCCTGCCACGCGACGGCGTACCCCGCAGGGTCCGGACGGCTGCCGGGCACGGGCTGGGAAAAAGTCAGGCGGTGCTCACGGGCCATACGCCATCCTAGCGCAGACTGACAACGCTGCCCAGTATGAGCATATTTTCACAATATTCCTGCTCGTGAAAATTTTATTTGACGGTTGGGGCGACCATCACTGGTAACGCGCCCAGGTCTCGGGCCTCTCCCCCAGCAACAGGGGTCGCACTTCCCCGATGAGGTAGAGACTACCTGCCACGGCGATAACATCACCCGGCGCGGTTCGGGACAGCACGCTCGTCAAGGCCTCCTGCGGGGTCGCGGCGATGTGTGTCGGCAGGGTCCACAAGGAGCGCAGCGTGTCGGGGGATGTCGCCCGGGGGCTAAGCGTGGCACGGGTCAGCGTGACATCCGAGGCAACCGGGGCCAGCGCCGCGACGACCTCTCCGACCGCCTTATCCTGCGTGATACCGAAAACGAGCGGCACGGGCGCCGCGCCCAGATCACGGAGGGCTTGGGCGAGCGCCCCTGCCGCCTGCGGGTTGTGCGCCCCGTCGAGCAAGAACGTCCGCCCGGCAAAGGGAATGGGCTCGAGGCGACCCGGCCAGCGCGTCCGGGCCACGCCCGCGACGATGGCCTCTGCCGAAACGCCCAAAGCCTGCGACGCAACGACCGCGAGCGCCACGTTGCCTGCCTGAAAGTGTCCGATCAGAGGCGTCTGCACGGCAACTTCGCCGAAAGGCGAAGTAACGGAGACCTCCATCCCGTCCCAACCGCGCGAGGTCGCAGAAAGGGTCATTTCGTCCCCCAGCGCCCAAAGGGTCGTGCCACGGTTTACCGCCTCCCCCCGGAGCACCTCGAGCGCCGCACCGGTCGCGCCGGTCAGGCCCAGGCGTTCGCCACGCAGGATACCCGCCTTTTCAAAGGCGATCTGCGCCACCGTATCCCCCAGCACCTGCGTGTGGTCGAGTGCGACGCCCGTAATAACGCTGAGGCGCGGGTCGAGCGCGTTGGTCGAATCGAAGCGCCCGCCGAGCCCGACCTCCATCACGGCACACTCGACGCCCGCACGGGAAAAGAGCAGGCAGCCAAGCGCCGTCACGATTTCGAAGAATGTCGCGCCGAGCGCTTCGGCAGGTCCCCGGACCTCCTCCAGACCCTCCTCCACGACGTGATCGGGCAGGGGCTCACCCGCGACCATGAAGCGCTCACGAAAATGGGTCAGGTGCGGGCTCGTGAAGAGGGCTGTGCGCCTCCCTGTCTGCCTCAGGACGCTCTCGAGCGTGCTCGCACACGAGCCCTTGCCATTGGTACCCCCGACCAGCACCACCTCGAAGGTGCGCTCCGGGTGGCCCAAGCGTGCCAACAGCTCCGTGGTGCGCGCCAGCCCCGGCTTCATCCCGAAACGCTGCCGGGAGAAGAGCCACTCGAGCCCCCCCGGCAGCGGCGCGTCAGAAGCGGGCATCGGTCTCTTTCAGTCGCGCGGCCTCGGCGTCTCCCCCCGGATGGTGGTGCCCGGCAACGATAGCAGCGACGCGGCGACACCCTCCAGCCTGCCGAATCAGGTCGGCCCCGTAGGCGTCGTGGTGCCGCTTGACCTGCCACGCGCCACGAAGGCCCATCAGGCGTGGTGCTGCCGGAATCCTCGCGGGTGTGTAGAGTGCGACGAGCACCCGCGCGACGGGGTTGAAGCGCGTCCCGACCTTACCTACATCGTGCAGGAGTGCGGCGCGGCGCAGTTCGGGGGTCGCGTCCGGGTAGAGGCTTATAAGCCGCCGAGCGACGGCGCAGGCATGCGCGCGGTCGCGTGGGTCCATTCTTAAGTAGAGACAATATTCGGCGTCCGGCAAGAGTCGACAGGCCCAGGCGTCGTCCGGGCGGGCAAGGTGCGGCATAAACGCCGAGAGGGTACGCCACGAGGTGTTTTTAACCCGTTCGAAGCGCAAAAGGGAGCGAGGCACGGGTTCGATTCTACGCTGCAGCGGGGCGTGCTCATGCCTCATGCACCCTGGGCGCACCCAGGTGTTCACCATGACTTACTCGCAACATGTCGGTTTCGCGAGCGGAGGAGTGTCGGCCTTACGAGAACGGGCGCGGTATGCTTGAAGCAATGGACGTTCTCGAACTCTATCGGCAGTCTGGTGCGTACCTCGAGGGTCACTTTTTGCTCGCCTCGGGACGGCACTCCCCCAAATTCTTGCAGTCGACCACCGTCATGCAGTACCCGGAACACGCGGAAGCGCTCGGGGCGGCGCTAGCGAAGAAGTTTCAGGGGCTCGAGCTCGACTTCGTCCTTGGCCCGGCCATGGGCGGCGTCGTGCTGGCCCATACCGTCGCCAAGGCGCTCGGCTGCCGCGCCCTCTTCGCGGAGAAGATCGGCAAAAGTCAGATGATGATCCGCGAAGCGTTCACCGTAACACCGGGCGAACGCTTCTTGGCGGTCGAAGACGTGATCACGACCGGGGGCTCGCTGAGAAAGGCGATTCGAGCTGCCGAAGACGAAGGCGCGGTCTGCGCGGACGTCGGCTGTCTCATCGACCGGATGCAGTCGCCGCTGGCCCCACGCGCGCTCCTCACGCTCGAGTTTCCCTCCTACGCCCCGGACGCCTGCCCGCTATGCCAGAGCGGTGTTCCCCTGGAGGAGGTGTGAGGCCCCTGCGGATTCTCATCGCGCTGCTGGCGCTCTGCAGCGTAATGCAGGCCTTGGCCCTCGTT
This sequence comes from Truepera sp., assembly GCA_048594695.1. Lineage (GTDB taxonomy): Bacteria > Deinococcota > Deinococci > Deinococcales > Trueperaceae > Truepera. Next base: position 21,305 of record JBMDWS010000242.1, read on the forward strand.
CTGGCCCAAGGTAACGCCACCACACCCACCACGCCGCCTGCGGCTGTAGCCGACCGCGCCGTGCGGTCGTGGCTCGACCGCACGCCTTTCGACCCGATGGCGCTCTCGCGGCTCCCGCCTGCAGAAATCTGCGAGCAACTGCCGCAACTCGTTTCCAATCCACCCCCCCCGGAAGGTACGACGGTCAACTTCGACGACCGCAAGGCCTATCCCGGGAGCGACCGCGCACGCCGGTTTACCTATCCTGTCGCTTTTCCGAACGGGCAACTCGAGATCCTTGAGGTGCGGCTCGAGCGCCAGGGCGACACCTGGCAGAGCAAAAGCGTCGGCTTGCCCAGCAGTGCCGCGAACGGCCCCAGTATTCCCGCCGTCTTGCAGACGCCCGCCGCCGCGGTCGGCTTCGTGCTCCTCAGCCTGCTCGTCGTGTACGGACTGGTGAGGCCCTCGTTTTTCCGGCGCTGGCTAGCTGAAGGCTGGGGTTATATCCGCGAGTACCGTGGCCTTACGATAGGTACCATCGTCGTGCTCTACGGCCTCTTCGGGCTCGGGATGTGGACCGGGGCCAACCTGCCCCCGACCTGCGAACGGGCGATCGTCACCATCGTCGAGGAAGGCGTGAGCCAACTCGGTGCAGCGCAGGCCTATGACAGCGGCAACGTCGCCCGCGCCGCCGTCGTCACGCTCTACCAGAACTTTTTGATGGGCTCGGTCGTCACTACGTTTGTTCCTGCCGCCCTGACGCTCGGCACCTTCGCCTACATCTTCAACGGGGCGCGGTTTCTAGCGCTCGGCTTGCCCTTCGGTTTCGCGCTCGACAACAGCGTCTATACGCTCGTCACCGTCGCTATCCTCATCCTCGTCGAGCTGATGGCCTACGTGTTGGTCACGGCGGGCGGCGGGATGTTCCTACTGAGCGTGGCGCGGGGGGGGCTCGCAGCGTTCGGCAAGGGCTACCGCAAACTTGTGATGATGTTGCCTATCGCCTTCTTACTGCTCATGATCGGAGCCTGGTACGAAGCGGCCATCATCATCCTGCCCCGACTGCTCGGCGGACCCTAGCAGCGAGCGGATGCGGGGAGCGACCTCGAGCAAGCTCTCCGCCCCCGCAAAAACGGAAGCCCCCGGGCCGCAGGCCAAGAGCGGCACAGGGTTACGCGTATGCGAGCGCGTGGTTTTATCCTCGAGGTTGCCGTGGTCCGAGGTCACAAGCAGCGTCACTTCGCCGAGTGCCGGCACGAGCCCGGAGAGAAAGCCGTCGAGCTTTTCGACCAGCCTGAGCGCGTCGACAAAGGCCCAGCGGTGACCCGCCGTGTCGGAGAGCCAGAAATCGAAAAAGGTCAACTCGGCGTCCTGCGCAATCCGGGCGAGCCGCGCCCCCGCACCCGGTAGCGGAATAGGATCGTGCAGGTAGCCGCCGTCCAAGTCGGCGCTGATAGCCCGGTGTGCACCGTAGTCTTCGGCAGTTCTGAGGCGAACGCCCGCACGCTCCGCCGCGTAGACCGGAACGTTGACCCGCTGCCGCCCGTCGGCAACCGCCTTGAAGTAGCCGGGAGGGAACGCATTCGCGAGAACCACCGTGCCGCCCCCTTGCACGGTTTCGGAGAAGAGCGTTCCCTCGTCGAGCACCCGCTTGAGCGTGGGGCCGGGCCAAGGGCCGTAGTGTCCGTTCATGATCTCGGCTCCGTTATGCCCGGTCAGGAGCGTGGCCTGCCCCGTCGCCGACTGCGGCAGGCCGCCAAAACCAAGGGTCGCGTCGAGCGCCGCAAAGACCAACTCCTCCCGAATCACGGGATTCGTTTCAGCCACCAGCGCCCCCCCCAAGAGCGCCGTCAGAAACGGCGTGCGGGCTGCGGCAAAGGGATTGACCACCGGGTCAGCGGCACCGAGCCCTACCCCATCGAGAAAGACGAAAAGAAGCTTCAGGCGAGACCTGTCGCTTCGCGGACGCGCTGCATCGTGTCCGAAGCAATCTCGCGGGCACGGTCGGCGCCACGGGCCAGGATCGCCTCGAGCCCGGCCCGGTCCCCGGCAATCTCGTGGTAGCGCGCCTGCAGCGGTCCGAGAGTCTCGATCACCACACCTACAAGCGCCTTTTTGAGGCTGCCGTAGCCCTCCCCCTCGAACTGCTTTTCGACCTCGTCGCTCGTCAGGCCCGTCAGCACGCTGTAGAGGCCGAGCAGGTTGCGCACGCCCGGTGAGGCCGTCGCAAAGCGCATGTCGCGCCCCGAGTCCGTGACCGCCGACATGATGGCTTTCTTGATGGCCCGCTCGTCGTCGAGCAGATTGATGGCGTGGCCCGGACGTGTCACGGCAACGCTCTTACTCATCTTCACATCCGGTTCGTCGAGACCCATGACCCGCGCGCCTTCCTGCGGTATAGCGGCTTCGGGCAGAACGAAGACCGGGCCGAACATGTGGTTGTAGCGTGTCGCCACGTCGCGGGTAAACTCTACATGCTGCCGCTGGTCGTCGCCGACGGGCACGGACACCGTGTCGTAGAGGAGGATGTCGGCAGCCATCAGCGTCGGGTAGGTGAGAAGTCCCGAGCCGACGCTCTCCTTGCCATCGGATTTGGACTTGAACTGGGTCATGCGGTAGAGCCAGCCGAGCGGCGTCATGCAGTTGAGGACCCAGGCCAGTTCGCTGTGCTCACGCACGTGCGACTGGATGATGATGATGTTTTTTTCCGGGTCGAGCCCGGCGGCAATATAAAGGGCTGCCACCTCATAAGACTTTTCGCGCAGAACAGTCGGGTTCACTGCTTCGGGGATGGTCAGGGCGTGCAGGTCGACGACGCAGTAGATCGTTTCGGCGGCATCTTGGGTCGCTACCCACTGCTTGAGCGCCCCGAGGTAAGTACCCAGGTGGAGATCGCCCGTGGGCTGAACGCCTGAGAAGATACGGTTGACTGTGGGCTGGCGCGACGGCACAGCTTGAGCGTTTGAGGCAACAACGGACTGCGTCATAGCCTCGAGTATAGCGCCCACCGCCTCTTTGGGCGCACCCCGCTTCTTAGGGCAGCTCGAGCACCACCACGCCTTGTTCCGGCAGCGTCAGCGTCTGTCCCACAGCCCTTCCGCTCAAGAGATCGGTCGCACCCGCGTAGGCCGCCGTTTGGAGCTTGACCGCCTCGGCAAAATTGGCGAGGATCAGCAGCCGCTGTCCCGCGGCCTCCCGCGAAAAGCCGAGGACCGAAGTATTCTCCTGCGGCTCGAGCGTGAAGGCCCCCCGCGCCAGCGCCGGGGAAGCGTTACGCAGGGCAATGAGCTTACTGTACAGATTCAGAAGCGAATCCGGGTTCTTCTCCTGCGCGGCGACCGTCAGACTCCGGTCGTCCGAGGAGAAGGTGTACCAGGGTGTGCCCGTGCTGAAGCCGAAGTTAAGCGTCTCATCCCAGGGCATGGGGGTGCGCTTCTCCTCATCGGCGTCTCCGGCACCGTTGGGCAGCCCCAGCTCTTCGCCGTAGTAGATAAAGGGTGTCCCGGGCAGCGTCAGGAGGAGACTCGCGGCCAGCTTAAGCCGCGCCTCGTCGCGGCGCAGGAAACCGAGCGCCGTGCCGGGCCGAACCTGATCGTGATTGGAGACAAAAGTCGCCTGCCGCGCGCCGGGCGGATAGAGCGCCAAGTCCTGCTCGAGTTCGCCTATAAGCTCTGCCGGGTTACGGTCCTGCACGGCGGCGACCAGGGCTGAAAAGCGCGGGTAGTTGAAGGAGTAGTCGAGGTCGGCACGCTCGTGGTAGCGCACGATGGTTTCGGCGTCGGTCCAGGTCTCCCCCACCAGATACGCCTCGGGCTCAATCGACCGGATAAACGCCTCAAAACTTTTAACCCAGGCGATATTTTCCGGGGTGTTGGCGATGATCCCGCTCTCGCCCTCCTGGACGTGCTGAATCGCGTCGATGCGGAAACCGTCGACACCCAGCTCGAGCCAGTAACGCGCAACCCTTCGCATCTCACGCTCGACCACCGGGTTGCGGTAGTTGAGGTCGGGCATCTCGCTCCAGAAAAGGCCCAGGTAGTAGGAGCCGTCGGGGGCGCGGTGCCACGCCGGCCCCCCAAGGCCGTTCCAGCCGGGGTCGGTAGCGCGAAAGCTGTAGTAATCCCGGTAGGTTTGATCGCCCGCCAAGGCGCGGCGAAACCAGGGGTGTTGCGAGGAGGTGTGGTTTACCACGAGGTCCAGAATCACGTCCATGCCGCGCGCGTGCGCCTCAGCCAGGAACGCCTTGAAGTCCGGCAGGGTGCCGTAGTCCGGGTTGACGCTGCGGTAGTCGGTCACGTCATAGCCGTGATAGCTCGGGCTCCGGTGGAGCGGCATGAGCCAGATACCCCGAACACCTAGATCCTCGAGGTAGTCGAGCCTCGAGGTCGCCCCGCGCAGGTCACCGATCCCGTCGCCGTCGGAATCCTGAAACGAACGCAGGAAGATCTCGTAAAAGACGGTTCCCTCCGCGGGCCGGGCCAGAGCAACGCCAAAAAGCAGAAGACAGAGGAGCAGCAATCGTTTTGTCATAGGTCTATCTTAGCGATCCCTGGTAGTCCAAACCGCATGGACAACGGCACCGCAAATTTCTGAAACGAACCCCTCAACAGTACAGTTGCGACACACTTCACAGCCTCTCCGTCGACTACCCGAGAACCTGTAGGGCCGCTTGGTACTGGGCCGCGATCATCTCCTGCGCCTCTGGCCCCAGCTTCCGGTAGGAGCGCTCCAACTTGCCCCGAACCCATGACGCACCCTCATCGACCGCCATTCCTTTTCGAACATAGGCGAGGTGCAACAAAGACGGAACCTGCGCGATGTGCGCCATTGCGTCCGCCGACGCCAAGCAGCGCGCCTCGAGCGTCGCCGGTTTCAGGTCCCGACTCGCCCGGTGCGTCAAGATACAGTGCTGCACGGCGCGAATGAGGCCCTCGGGATATTCCAGTCCGGCGAGAATACGCTCGGCCTCCTCTGCGCCGTATCGATGATGTTCGGGAGCAAGCGTGGCGTCCCTGATTCCCGCGTAGTCGTGCAGGAGCGCGGCGAGCCCAACGGTCAGGGCGTCGGCGCGCAGCCTGTGCGCCAGCTCGAGGCCGTAGTGCTCGACCCAGATGATGTGATGTGACCAGATCCCATAGCCAAACGCGTTCGTCGGTGCAGCGCACGCCCGCTCGACGAGGGTACGAACGGTCTCTACACGTGGGTCGGACGGCGCGTCATATTGGGGTTCAGGCTGTTTCACAGCCTCAGCCTACACTGCACGAATACCTTCTAATCTGCGAATGCTAGGCTTGGATTTATGAGACGACCCTTCTGGCTGCCCCTGCTCGTGGTTTTGCTGCTGAGCGGCTGCGGAGCCGATCTCAATTCGCCCGGCGAGGCGCTGCAGATTTTCGCTTCGACCGTCGAGCCAGCCTACCTCGAGGAACCCTACACCTTCGACTTCATCGTTCAGGGTGGCCTCGCGCCCTACAATTTCGAGGTCCGGGAGGGTCAGCTGCCCCCTGGTATCGAGCTCGAAAACGGCACCCTGAGCGGCACGCCTACTAAAGCCGGGCGCTACACCTTTACCCTCATGGTGAGTGACGCCAATCTGTCGCAAGCCATCGAGGAATTTAACGTCGAGGTAACGACGGCCCCGCCCGCCAAACTCGTGCTGAACGTTCCGCCGACGACCGTCAGCGAGACTGTGCGGATTCCGGTCGGCGTCGAGGATGCCCGCGACCTTCAGGCCTTGCGGACGCAGATCACCTGGGACGCTTCTCGTTTTCGCTTTGTCGAGGGCAGCGTCGAAAACGCGCAGAACAGCGCAGCGCTCTTGCAACGGGTGACGCGGGGGCAGCTCAGCATCGACCTGGCCTTTCTGGGGCCGAGCCTGAATGGCGACGCAGAACTGTTCTCATTCGAACTCGAGCCTGTCGAACCGAACGCCCTGACCCTGTCAGCCCGCACCGAGTACCGGTCGCGCGACGGCGACCACGGCTTTAGCAGCACCGAAGACAGCACGCCCGAAGGCGTAACGGATGAGAATGCAGCAGGCGAGGACACGACCGGGGAAGACCAGGGCATAGACACGGGCACAGATACCGGCGCAGACGCGGGCCTCGAGGACCTCGACGGCGACGGCGTTCCCGCAGAGGTTGACCAAGACGACAACGACGCGAGCGTCGGCGAAATCCCCATAGAGGACCCCGTGGAGGGAGAAACCCAATGAGATGGCTGTGCTTATTTCTCACACTCTGTCCCGTGGCCTGGGCGACGACCTACCGCGACCTGAGTCTCGACGAACTCATCACCCGCACCGAGATCGCCTTTTTTGGTGAAGTCACCGGGGTCACAGTCGAAGACCGCGACGGTTCGCCCTATACCCTCGTCACCTTCGGGGTGTCACGCGCGCTCCTCGGCGACCCCGGAGACAGTGAAACTTTGGCGTTTTACGGCGGCAAACTGCCGGACGGGCGAAGCCTCGAGGTCGAGGGGATGCCTGCCTTCACCGATGGGGACGAAGTTCTCATCCTCGCCTACGACGCGCCCTACTATTCACCCATCGTGGGCTTTTCGCAGGGTCTGTGGCGCGCCCGCCCGGACGGCTTCGAGGACGAGACCGGGCGGCTCCTGAGCCTTGACGAGGACAGCGACCTGGCGCGCGACGGTGACGGAGGCGACCGCAACGACGTGCTTGACGCGCTCGAGGCGCGGCTCGAGGCAGCCCAGTGACGGCTTTCCACCGCATCCTTGGCAGCCGCGCCATCAAGTGGTCGCTGCTCGCGCTTCTGATTGTCAGCGGAATGGCCTTTGCGTTCGACTATTCTGTCGACACCGCCAACGGCCCGGAAACCCTGCGTAAGCGCGTCGCCGACGCGGTAGCCCGCTGGCGCAACGTAGAAGGCGGCACCTTCCCCGCCCGCGAAAGCGAAGACGCGGACAACGTCATTCGCTACGGAGACGGCACCCTATTCGGCCCCGACACGTACTCCCTCACCGTTCGTCGCCTGCCCGAAACCCAAACCGAGGTGCTCCTCAATCCGACCGAACCCAACGACCGCGCTCTGACCCACGAACTCGGGCTGCTCGCGGGCCTAAGCGCCAAACCGGGTGAACGCAGCGTGATGAACCCGGCGATTGGGCAAGATGCGACTGCCGCCCTCACACCCGCCGACGAGTCCTCCCTGCGCGCCCTCGAGACCTTTGAACCCGAGGACGTGAATCAGGACGGCACCGTGGACTTTTACGACCTCGCCGACATCGGCGGAGCTTTCGGGGAAACCGGCATCAGCATTCCTGAAGACGTCGACGACAGTGGCCGAGTCGATAACGGGGACCTCGAGCGGCTCCGGGCCGCTTACACCTTCGGCTCCCCTGCTGAAACCCCTGAAGGGATTCCGGGTGGAGAGGCGGCTAACAGTGCTGTATCTAGTGGTGCTGTATCTGGTGGTGCTATGTCCGGTGGCGCCACGTCGGGCGGCTCGGGACCGGAAGGAACGTCATCCGGGGGGGCCTCTTCAGGCGGTTCCTAGCGCGTCTATGGCTACAGCCATGTCGAGATCACGCTGGGTGACGCCGCCTGCGTCATGGCTGACGAGCCTCAGCTCGAGGGTGTTGTAAGAGAGCTCTATATCCGGGTGATGGTCGCGCTTTTCGGCAAGCAGGGCAACCCGCGTCAGGAATGCAAATGCCGCTGCGAAATCGGTAAAGCGCCGCTGCCAGAACAGGACACCGTCTTGTAAGGACCACGTCGCCGATCCTGACAGCACACGGCTAATCTCACCATCGGAGAGCGTATTCATAGGTTTACCCTAGGCGTCCGAGCGGTTTGCGACGGCACGCCACGCGACATTCCGTGAAATGCCCGGTGACAATGACGCTCTCTCCGATCGACCGGGTGAGTCAAGCCGCTGAGGTGGGCGCGGGAAGCGGGGTGGGCGCGGTACCTACTCACCTCGCTCCGACATCGACAAAGAAACGGTATGACATGAGGAACCCGCCACGCGGCGGGTTCAAGTTTTACTTATGTAGGGTGATAGGACTAAGGATTTCTCGTCGCCGAAAGTGGGTAAGACGTACTCGGATTACTGAGTGTTCCCTCCATCGTGTCTCCATCTACCGTAATGTCAAACGCGATTGGGGTGTTCGCGAAGGTACCCGAGAGGGTCAGGGTCGTGCCGTCGAATGTTCCCGTTACAGGGACGTCCAGCAGGTAACGCCACGTCCCGGTCACGTTGTTTCCGGTCTGCTCGAGATCGAGCGTAAACGCAGCACCCTGGCCATCTAAAACGAAATACCCTTCCCACGAACCTGCGACGGTCTGAGCCGGGGGTGAGTCGGAGAGCTTGAACGTCACGCTCGCAGTCTTGTCCGAGTTCATCGTCAGAACGCAGGCATTGCTGTCCTCATTGCGGCTGCAATCATCATCCCACCTGTCAACTTCCCATCCCTCGTCCGGGGTGACCGTGAGGAGCGCAGTCGAGCCGGCGCTGTAATCCGCCGTGCAATCGTTCGACCCACTACCGCAGTCGATTCCGCCACCCATATCTTCTGAAAAGATTTTGCCGTTGGTTGGCGGAGTCACCGTAAGGGTATAGGCGGTCGCTGGGTCCGTCGGGTCGGTGGCGTCGGTCGGGTCGGTCGGGTCGGTGGCGTCAGTCGGATCAGTCGGGTCACTGGCATCGGTCGGATCGGTAGGGGGTTCGCTGGGCGGGGTTTCATCTGCCGGGTAAACAGCTATCGTGGCTACGGCATTGACACCTGAACTTCCCAGATAAGCCGTGAGAGTTTCGCTTTGCACGTCGGATACACTTGCAGGCGGTGTGTAACTGGTAGCAGGTCCACTCGTCGGGTTAATGCTGCCCGTGCCGGTATAGACCCAGGTCACCGTTTCTGTACTGTTCTGGACCGAAGCCAGAAATGTTACAGGCGCTGCTCCCGCGTTGATGTTGCTCGAGGACGGCGTCAGCATGAGGCTGGGAGCGTTAGGCTCTGTCGGAGTCGTTGGCGGTGATGAAGGGCTACTCTGGCAGGCGGCCAGGAGCATAAGCGCTGAAAAAACGATGGATCGTACTTTTTGCATCTCGGTCTGAACTCCTTTGTACATTGCGTCTTGAAAGGTCCACGAGCTTCGCTGTACTTTCGAACGGTTCTGGTCACAGGGCTGTCATCTTCTGGACGCGGGTAGGCCTGTAAGATCGGTATAGCCTCGAGCCCGCACGAATTATCTCTTTTTCCCCGACTCTCTACTTGTCGGTCCAAACGGTGCCTCCCGATGTGCCGCTAAGTCGTCTGAGGAAGGCGTCGCCCCCGCCGTTGTTGGCACTGCCTAATATCCCGTAGGTCTGTCCGGTGACGTAGACCTCACTGCTCGAACGCGCGAGCACACCATAGGAGAAGTCGTAGGTGGCGCTGTCCTGGCTTACCGACCAGACCACATCGCCTGTACCGCTATACTTCGTCACGAACCCTCCAGAATCGTTGCCGCTGTCGTACTCATAGCCCGAGGCGAACACCGCGCCGTTGACCACGCTCACGTCCAAGGCGATCTGGTCATAACCCGACCCATTACGTTTGCTGAAGCTCAAGCTGCCGCTGGTAGTGAGCTTGATCAGGCGCACGTCTAGGTCGATCGAGGCTGCAGTATTGTAGTAGTAGAGGCCTGCCACGAACACGCTCGTGCCGTTGACCGCCACCGCTACGGCTTCGTCTCTGTTGCTGTAGTGCAACTGCTTGGTCCAAACCACGCTACCCGACGTGTTGTATTTACGCACGAACATGTCGCTGCCGCCCCCATTGCTGCCCGTGAGGGCGCCGTAGGTGTAGCCCACCACATAAGCGTTGCCACTGCTGTCAACAGCCACGTCGCTCGCGTAATCATTCGTTGACGTCCCGAAAGCGCGTGTCCAGAGTTGTGTGCCGCTGCTGTTGAACTTGGCCAAATAAGCGTTGTAATCGCTGTTCGAGGAAGTGTAGCCCGCCACGTAGATATTGCTGCCCAACACCGCCACGTCCCCAGCAATATCGGAACTCGAGGTACCGAACTGCCGCGTCCAGGAGACGCCGCCTGAGGAGGTGTACTTGCGCAGGAAAAAATCGCTCGAGCCTCTAGAACCCGCCAAGCTGCCGTAGGTCGTGCCCACCACGTAGGCGTTGTTGCTCGAGTCCGAGGCCACGCCCGCGGCGCTGTCGCCCTGAGGCGTACCGAACTGCTTACCCCAGGTAACACCCCCGTCCGTGTCGTATTTGCGGATGAAGGCGTCTCCTTGCCCTATCTGCGTGGCGTGGAGGTTACCGTCGGTAGCTCCTACGGCGTACACGCCGCCGCTGTGCTTGGCTAGTTTGGCGCCGTAGTCGTAAGCCGACGTCCCGAAGGTCATCGGCGCAAGCTCGATCGAAGGACTTGGCGTGACCTGACTACAAGCAGCCAGCAACAGTAGAGCGAAAGGAACCCACAACCGTTTCATAGTCTTCTCCTTGTGATGCACAGGTGCACGGCTGCGAGTCTATGGTTCTTCCAGTTATATCTTGGTTATAACACGATAACGATCCATGCTAGGCCCGATAGATTCATTTCCAACTCCTGACCGGTAGCACGAAAGGTCTAGCCCTAGCTTAGGCGTAGGATTAGGACGATCCCTTGTTTCTCACAAACGCAGCGTTTCAAGAGGCGAGCGTGCACGCATGAGCTTGAGCCGTCGATGGACGATCCTTCTCGCATAGGACGGTCATTTTTCTATCGTTCGAGTTGGCTTGCCCTACTCGCCAGCGCGGCAAAGACGCGCTCCAGAACGCGCACGGCCCGCTCCAACTCCGCGATCTCGACGTGTTCGTTCGGCGTGTGATCGAGCGAGGAGTCTCCCGGACCATAAGCCAGCATCGGCACGTCCCAATGCGGCGCGACGACGTTCATGTCCGAGGTGCCCGTTTTGAGTTTGAAGCGTGGCGTACCGCCCACACCCCGAATGGCAACGCGAAAGGCGCGGGTTAGCAGTGTGTCCTTAGGGCCACGATAGGGCGTTTCCGCACCCGTCACGGTGAACGCAACATCGGTCAGTCTGGCGGCGAGTTCGGCCTGCGCCCGGTCCGGCGGACAATCCGGCGGTAAGCGCAGGCCGACGACCGCCTCGGCGCGTTGGGTAAGGCCATCCCCCGACGTGTTGAAGCTTTGCAGCGCCGCCTGGACCCGGTCGAAAATACCGCTCCCACCCGCATCCGCTGCCCACGCCTGCACCACCTGCCACGCTCTCACCACGTCCTCGGCCGCGGTGGTGTCGTCTCCGGCGCTGTGAAAGTTGGCCTTCTCGAGCGCGAGCCGCAGCACCAGCCGTCCCTTGTAGCCAAGCGTCATGGCGTCCCAGCCCGAGGGTTCCCCGATGACCACCATGTCCGGTTTGGGATAGGTGCGCAGCGCGTGGCGAGCACCCCGGCTCGAGGGCGCCTCCTCCTCGACCGCCCCGATGAGCGTCAAGGTCAGACCCTCAAGTACCTCGGGAGGCAGCCTCGCCGCCGCTGCCAGAGCGGCGCAGAAGGGACCTTTGGCATCTACAGAACCGCGCCCATAGAGCTTGCCGTCCTCGAGACGCACGGGAACCACACCCGGTACCGTGTCGATGTGACCCAGGACGTACACCTGCAAAGGCCCCGATCCGACGCGTCCCACGACGTTCCCCGCCTCGTCGACGAAGGCTTCAGAGCAAAACGTCCCTAGCTGCGACACGAGAAAACCGGCGACTGCACCTTCGTCGCCGGAAAGACTGGGAATAGAAACGCATTCACGAAGAAGCTCTACAGGATCGATCACACCCTATGGTACCGCCGCTCGTCGGAGATGGCAGGCGCAAGCCTGGGCGACTCCGAACGCTTGAGATCGCGCTGATGTCCGGACAGGAAATGCCGTTCGACGAGCCAGTAAAAGCCGTAGGAACACACTATCGCAAGAGGGACAGCGACCGTCAGCCTGAGTACCAGGCGCAAGTCTGACGGGAGAGCAAGCTCGAGCGTGAGCAGGTTGAAGAGGCCCAAAAGAGGACTATGGATGAGGTAGATGCTGTACGAGAACGCCCCTAGAAAGACGCCTTTGGGCTGGTTCAAAAAACGGAGCGCAAAAGGTCGAGGGGAACCGCTCGCCTCGAGTCGCGCAAAATAGACGACGATCATCGTGACGAACAGACCGATCAAGGATTCGGTCGCCCACTGCGGTGCGGGTGTGAGCCGGTCAGCGAGGAGCGTTACCCCGGCTAGCCCCGTCGCAACGACAGCCAAAACTCGCCAGGGCAAACGCTCAGCCACCTTTTGCCATGGCGGCGAAAACACGAACGCCGCACCCAGCATTCCGAGGGCAAAGAGTCCTAGGAACCAGGGGTTCATCCACTCGAGGCTGTAAGCCTCCGGCAAGAGGAAGATGGGTGCGAGTCCCAGAGCGAAGGCCAGCACGACCGACGCCAGCACCCCGAGACGACGCCAGAACACCAGGAGGAGCGGGAAAATAAAGTAGATCTGCCACTCAGTTGCCACGCTCCACATCGGCCCGTCGATTTTCAGGCTCCAGTCCGGTTGGAGGTTGTGAACAAGCAGAAGATGCGACCACACTGCGTTCCACGTCACCGGAATCTTGGAGTCCCAGGCTGGCCCGCGAGGCACCTGCAGCACAGGGATAAGGGCGATGAGAAGCAGAAAGAGCCCGAGCGCCGCATAGTAAGGCGGCAAAATACGCCTCGCCCTGCGACCGATATAAGCTCGGAAACCGCCTCTCAGACTCAGATCAGGTGTTTTGGCAACCGGGAGGCCGATGACAAAACCCGAGAGCACGATAAACACAGCGACCGAATAGGGTCCGAACGAGAGCAGGTGCAAGAGCCCTTGCCCGAAAAAGGTATACGATTCGGTACCCTTGCCGTACCCTGTAAAAAGCGAAGCGTGATAGAGCGCGACGTAGAGTGCACAGATCCCGCGCAGACCGTCGAGAAACCCCAGACGCGGCAGACGGTTGGCGGCTCTGGCGTTTGACATGAGTCACTCTGGTGTCACGAGCATCCGGCCCGCGTGCGTTCGTACCTTACGGAACGTTCTAGAGACCGTTGGCGCTCAGCACGTCGAGAAAGCTTTGCGCTGCCCGGGTGAGGTCCGGATGCGACGCGCCGTAGCGGTCGATAGCTGCCTCGAGCCGCCCCCGAAAGCCCGTATCTATGTTCGGGTCGGTGTCACCGCTTCTCTCGAGCGAGCCCTTCGTTTCGTCGTGAAGCGCATGGAGGTCGGGGTCGCTCCCGTCCCGCCTGGCTTCCTCGAGGCGACGGTGCAGCGCTTCTAGCGATTCGCGGTACGGCTTGGTCATAGCAGACTCCTTTGCCAATCATCCTACGGCCTGAAGGCAGCTCAGACTGTTCCGGACACCCGAAACCCACTAGAGCGCAAAAAACTCGCGGATGCCTGTCAGCATCATGTTGATGGCGATCGCCGTCAGAATCATCCCCATGAGGCGCTGAATGGCAGTCAGGCCGCGCCGCCCGAGAAGTCTCGAGAAGCGCACGGCCAGCACCAGAACAGCTGCCGTCAACCCCCACGCAAGGAGGACCGAAACGGTCCACGCCCCCGCCCGTGCCGGGTCGCTACTCATGACGAACATGACCGAAGCCAGCGCCGAAGGCCCCGCGATCAGGGGAATAGCCAGCGGTACCACCAGCGGCTCTCCGTCTTCTCCGGTGTGATCCATCACCCCACCCGCACGCGGGAAGACCATCCGCAGCGCGATGAGAAAGAGGATCACCCCGCCTGCTGCCGTCAGAGACGAGCCCGTGATATGCAGAGCGTCCAGAATGATTTGCCCCGAAAACAAAAACAGCAGCAGGATGGCGAGCGCAATCAGCAGCTCGCGCGCGATAATCCGCAGACGGCGGCCCGCCGGGTAGGGCTCGAGGATCGAGAGAAAGATCGGGATATTCCCGAACGGGTCCATCACCAAAAAGAGCAGGGTGGCAGCAGAAAAGATGGTCACAGGACGTAACCCGAATAGCTCACAGGCCCTGCAGCACGCGCCCGAGTCGCTCTACGATCTCGTCGGCCTCCTCGGCCCTAAGGGTCAGAGGCGGCACGAAACGGATAACGGTCGCACCGGCGTTGATGGTCAGGACACCCGCCTGCCGGAGCGCAGCGACGATCGGGGCGACCTTGATCTTGAATTCGACGCCGATCATGAGACCCAGGCCCCGCACGGTGCGGATTTGCGGCGCGTTTAGGGCACGCAGCCGCTCCTGGAAGTGCCTGCCGACCTCGGCTGCGTTAGCGATCAGGTCGTTAGCCTCGAACTCCTCCAAAACCGCCAAGCCAGCCGCCGCCGCGAGCGCGTTGCCCCCGAAGGTCGTCCCATGTCCGCCCGCGGGCATCTTGCCGGCAACCTCGTCTGTCATGATGAGAGCACCCACAGGAAACCCACCACCCAGACCCTTGGCGAGCGTGACCATGTCCGGCGCGACGCCGTAGTGCTCAGTCGCGAGGAACCGGCCCGTCCGTCCGACACCCGACTGAATCTCGTCCATGATGAGGAGCGCGCCGCGTTCACGCGTCAGGTCGCGGGCGGCCTGCAAGAATTCAGGATCGGCCGGATGCATCCCGCCCTCGCCCTGCACCGGCTCGAGCAGCACCGCCGCCGTTTCGTCGGTGATGGCGGCCTCTAAGTCGGCAATGTTGTTGTAGGTGATAAAAGTTGTTTGATACGGGAGCGGCTCGAAGGGTTCACGGTACTTCGGGTCCCAGGTGAGTCCCAGCACGCCGAGCGTGCGGCCCGAAAACCCGCGCTTGGCTGCGACGAAGCCGCTCCGGCCCGTTGCCACCCGCGCCCACTTGAGCGCTGCCTCGTTGACCTCGGAACCCGAATTGGCCATAAAGACGCGGCTCAGGCCCAGTTCAGCCGGAACAAACGAAAAGAGCTTCTCATAAAAGCGCGTACGCGTGTCGTTGCCTTGCGCCTGCGAGCAGATGATGAGGCGCTGCGCCTGCTCGTAGAGCGCCCGGGCAAGTCGCTCGTTGCCGTGCCCGATGCTCGCCACCGCGATGCCCGCCATACAGTCGAGGTACGCGTTACCTTCGGCGTCATAAACCATGACACCCTTGCCGTGCGTGAGGACGATGTCGGGGTGCCAAAGTCCCGAATGGTGTAGGGCGTCTCTCTCGAGCAGCGCCTCCGTTTGCGTTTGTGTCTGGGTCATGATGCTCCTAACCAGTCGGACTACCTGGAGGACAGCATAAACCGAATCCCGACGAGGATAAAGAAGCTTCCGGACAGCACGTCGACCCACCGCTGCGCCCGACCATAGAGGCCCTGTACCTGCCGGGTAGAAAAGAGCAGGGCCAGCGCTCCGTACCAGCAAAACGCGTTGATCACGACCAGCAGAACGACACTCAGGCGGGAAAGTAGCGGCAAATCGGGAGGTAAAAGCGCGGCGAAGATGCTGCTAAAAAAGATCGCCGATTTGGGATTGGTCATGTTGGTTAAAAACCCTTGCCAGAAAGCCCGCCCCCGAGACACGACAGGAACTGCAGCCAGCACATCGCCCGCTCGCTGCATCCGCAGAATACTCAGCGCCCCGATATAGACGAGGTAAATCCCACCAAGTAACCGAACCCCACGCACCAGCCAGGGACTCGTCTGCAAGATAGTCCCGATCCCCCAGAGCGCCGCGCTCGACCAGACACAGGCCGCCAGCACGATGCCGAAGGCCACGAAGACGCTTCCACGCCTGTGCCCCCGCGCCGCCGTGCTGGTCACGAGCAGCATATTCGGCCCTGGGCTCACCATAGCGACGGTATGAATGGCCCACACGGAAAAGAGCGCAGCGAGACTCACCGTCTGCACGTCAGCTTCCTGCTCCTTGTAGTCTTCGCTTCTCGAGCATGCATCAGGAGACGACGGTCCCTTGTCCCCCAAGCGCCGTCGTTACCGGGTTCTCGCGGCGGGCGTCCCCGAAAACGACCCGCTTCACTCCCCCTTGCACGGCCTCGGCAGCACCCAGCACCTTCTTTTTCATGCGGTCGTGAGCAAATTCCATAAACGCCTCGACGCTATCTGCGGGAATCTGCGGAATCAGGGAGGTCTCGTCCGGAAAGTCGCGTAGGAGGCCGGGAACATTCGAGAGCAGCAGCAGCGCTTCAGCCCCAAAGGCCACAGCGAGTGCAGCAGCGGCCCGGTCACCGTCCACATTGATGGCGACACCCTCATAGCTCGAGCCAGGCGGCGTCAGAACGGGCAGGTAGCCATTGTCGAGCAGCAGCGTCAAAAGGGCAGTGTTGACGCGCTCGACCGTGCCGGTGTGGTCCCCGCGCAGGATCTTGACCTTGCCGTCCTCCACGCTCCGCTCCTTGTCCTTGTGCTTGCCCTCGAAGATGCGTCCGTCTAAACCCGAAAGGCCCACAGCGTTGACCCCGTGGCGCTGCAGACGCTCGACGAGGCCCTTATTCTGCTTGCCGCAGTAGACCATCTCGAAAATCTCGAGCGTCTCGCGGTCGGTGTAGCGGCTGGTGTACCCCGAAGGCGAGGTGACAAAACGAGGCGGGTGCCCGAGCGCCTCGGCGACGCGGTTGGTTTCGGCGCTACCCCCATGAACCAAGATGAGCCTTTCGCCCCGCTTATATAGCTCAGCCACGTCCGCGCAGAGCGCGTCATAGTCGATACCGAGTGACCCGCCAACTTTTACGATGATCATCCGAGAA
>JBMDWS010000243.1:0-5723 GCA_048594695.1 Truepera sp.
ACCGTGAGGCCGATGGAGATGAGGATGACCCCCGTCCGCACACGGCGCGTGCGCGGCTCCTCACCGGTAGCCCGTTTGTCGAGCCGCGCCTGCAAGAACGAGCCCGACGCCCAGGAGAGCGCCCCGGCGGCGATCACGACACTTGCAACGATCTCATTGTAGTGGTGGACGCGGATCAGCATATAGGCCAAAAACGCCTCGACCCCTGCAAAAGACGAGTAGAAAAGCGCCCTCGAGGCCACCACCGCCGGGAGACCCGTACGGGCCGAGAGCGTGCCAGCGGGCAACAAATCGCGAAGGCTCAAAAACGCTAGTGGCCCCCCTACGACAAGCAGTAGTACCCCCCACCACGTCCCGAGCGTGAGGCCAGAGAGAAAAAGACCGGTCCCGAAAGCGAGTTGGAGCGCCCTTGGCAGGCGGCTCGGTTCAGCTTTTGGTTCGGGTTTGGGAAAGCGCCCGAAAGCAGGAACGGTCAGCGCGGCAACCAGCACCAGAAGCGGCAAGAGCCCCCAAAACACAGCGCGCCAGCCCACATGGCTCGCCACGAACGCTGCGAGCAGCGGTCCGACCAGCCCCGGCACCACCCAGGCACTCGACATGGCGGCGAACAGGCTTGGGCGCAGGGTATCGCTGTAGGCGAGGTTTACAACGGCGTAGAGGGCTGTGACCATTGCGCCACCGCCGAGGCCCTGAAGCAGACGTCCCAGGATAAGCACGGGCATGGTGGGCGCAACGGCACCGATCAGAAGGCCGAGGCCGAAGATCCCGATGCCGCCCAGCACAACGAGCCCCGGGCCGCGCTCATCGGCGAGTTGCCCGCCGAGCACGGTGCCTAAAAGCGAGGTCAGGAGCAACCCGCTAAAAATCCAGCCGTAGAGACTCGTACCACCAAGATCGGCACTGAGGCGTGGGGCGATGGTCACGACAGCGAGCGCCTCGAAGGCGACGAGCGTGATACCGAGAAGGATGCCGAAGGTGAGCGTGCGGTGGTCCGAATCGAACACACTGGCTTTGGGAGACGTATGCATGATATGGCTCATCCTACCTACCCTCGACAAAACAGCGTGTAAGCACCTCCGCCGAAGGTAGGAGGCGTGTATCCTCCCGGCATTGAACGCGGCCCGCACCCCGAATTTTTAAATATGTAAAACTTGAGTTGACATTTTGTTAGTTTTGATTTACCTTATATCCAAGGAGGCAGACATGGACCCATACAGCAGACTTCAAGGTGAATTCAGGGCTGCACATGAGCGCGTAACCACCTTTCAGAAGGAAGCCGCCTCGAGACGACTCCTCGAGCAAAACCGAGCCATCACATCCTGGCGCAGACACCTCGCCGCGCAGCTTCACAGCCTCGCCGACCGCCTCGAGCCCGCCCCCTACAACTCCGCCAAAGGTGGTTTGTCATGACGCAGCGAAGCGACCGGGCGCGGGTACAGGCCCTTCTGGACGAAGGGCGCATCACCGCCGCCGAAGCCGACATCCTCTTTGCAGCTCTGGGCGACGACGAGAGCGAAGATACCGACACCCCCACGACCAGCGAAGACGACGACCCGGAAGGCAGCCACAGGACCGGAACCCGCATCACCCCCGAACAGACCCGCGACGAGGCCCGGGCCAGAGCCCACGAGGCCGCCGAAGCCGCTCGGGCAAAGGCTCGAGCCGCGAGGGAAAGCGCCCAGAATAGCCCGGCGAACGTATCTGATCGGAGTGTGAAAGCGTTTCAGTTAGGGGAGGAAGGTTCAGCTTCGCCTCAAATCTCCAGGCCCCCACCTCCGCAACCCCAGGAACCCGAAGTGCCACGCCTGCCGCAGCCGCCAACGCCCCCCACAGCACCTCCGCAAGCGGAGGAAAGTGTTTACACGTACCCGGCAGGGCAGCGGTGGGCCAGAATTTCCGGCTTCTGTGGTGACCTTGACGTTCGGAGCGACCCGACCATCACCGAGCCGAGCATCAACGGGAGTGCCTCTTCCGAGTGGGACGGCAGCGCTTTCGTGATCCGCACGCCACCCAAAGACAAGGAGGGCGGGCGCGGCTGGCTTCAGCGCCTGCACCGCGCAGCCGGCGACCTTCAGGTGCGGCTACCCGAAGGCATGGGCCTCGACCTCGCCATTGCCGCCGGGGACGGCAGCGTGCGCGGTGTTCGGGAGGTGCGCGGGCACTTTACTGGCGGTGACTTCGACCTGACCGGGGCCGAAACCCTCGACCTGACCGTGACCGCAGGCGACGTGAATATCCGTATGCGTCCCACAGCGGGCCGGCAGCGCCTGCGGGCCACCTCGGGTGATATCGATCTGACCCTTCTGCCAGGCTCGAGCGTCGCGGTGTCGGGCCGGGCGACCTGCGGCGACCTCGAGCTGCCCGGAGGCTTCAACCGTGACGGGGGCATAGCGACCCAGCGCTTTAGTGGCACCGTCGGCGCAGGCGAAGCCGAACTCGAACTGCGGCTCACCGCCGGAGACGTAAGCGTTAGACTGGAGCGCGAATGAGCCTTCCCATGCCAACCCACTGCCCGGTCACAGGCGAACCGATGGAAGTCACGCGGCTCGAGTGCCCCAAGAGCGGCGTCACCATCGAGGGCCGCTTTACCCCCAACGAATACGCCCTGCTAAACCCGGAGAACCTCGAGTTCTTGCGCTTGTTCATGCGTGTGCGCGGCAACCTCAAGGAGGTCGAGCGCATCCTGGGCGTCTCCTACCCGACCGTGCGGCTCCGTTTCGACACCCTTCTGCGCGCCCTCGATTACCAGGATCCACCCGAAACCCAGGAGGTGCGGGCAGAGCGCGCCGATATTCTGGGTCTTTTGGAGCGCGGCGAAATCGGCGCGGAGGAAGCTGCAAAACAACTGCGGGCGCTGAAACGCTCCTAGAGGCTTATCCCCGGCACAGGGCCAAATCATTCAAACCCACACGGGGATTGCTGTCGGGTTAGGGCCCACAGGCTAGGGCGCACAGGTTAAGGCGCAAGAGTTACGTAAGACGTTTCAGCGCAGATTTCGCGCTCGACCCTCTCCAAACCCCTGCTAGACCTCACTAAAAAGGGGCGCAAAAATTGCCTCATAAGAGATGTCGGCCAAGGTCTGGCAGCCTGTCAGGCGCATGGCGTAGGCGAGTTCGGCCCGCAGGTTCAGCGCCGAGCGGTCGGTATCGACCACCACCGCTTCGGCCCCGAGGGCCAGGTAGCGAAACACATCAACCCCGTGCCGCACGGCGCCGCCCGCGTAGACCGAGATGGTTCCAGCCACGGCGTCGAAGATGTCCGGAAACACTTCAGCGGTCGCGGGCGCACCCAAAAAGATCCCGGCTCCGGTATTGACGACGATACCTTCCAGCCCCGCTTCGCTGGCGATCTCGGCGTCGGGAACACTCGAGACCCCGTAAAGCCAGAGCGGTACCCCCGCAGCGGCCCGCAGCTCCGCGAGGTCTTCCCGCGTGCGCGAGTGCCACTCGAGGTCGCCGTAGGGTGGCGACTCCGCAAACAGCGTCAGGTCGAGCACGAAACCCGGTATACCTCGAGCTGCGAGCTTGCGCACCTTGGGCATGAGGAGACCCATCTTTTCAGGCTTGAGGAGGGCTAGCGAGGCAGCAATGCTGCCCTCGTGCCGCAGCAGTACCTCGGCGGCGACGAGGCTCAAGGTGTCGGCGCGGTCATCGGGTGCGTCCGCGAGCGGCAAGAGTGGCGCAACAAGCTCACGGCCCAGAAGCTGCGTCCGGATGTCCGGCGTGGACACCCCGTGAAGCAGCCGGGGGATGAGCTGAAACGTGTCTAACGCGGCAAAGTCATGCTCCGGCACGCCCTCATGATACACAAGCTCGTACCGGGCGGGCGGGGTAGCTCTGGCTATGATGAGGCCATGATTCTGACTGAAGGCTTGGGCAAACGCTTCGGCGAGGTGCGCGTTCTCCAGGACGTGTCGTTCAGCGTCCCGCCGGGAGAAATTTTCGGCCTCCTGGGGCCGAACGGCGCAGGCAAGACCACCACCCTGCGGATTCTAGCGACGCTCCTTACGCCGAGCGAGGGCCGCGCCGAGGTCGGCGGCTTCGACACTCTCGATAAACCCGAACAGGTGCGGCGGCTCGTCGGCGTGGTCAACGGCGGTATGGGCCTCTACGACCGCCTCACAGGGGCCGAAATCCTGCACTACTTCGGCAAACTTTACGGGATGAGCTACCGGAGTATCGAGGCGCGCATCGCGGAACTCGGCGCACTGCTCGAGCTGGGCGACACCCTGACACGGCGAGCGGGCGACTTCTCGACCGGGATGAAGCAGAAGATCGTTATCGCCCGGGCGGTGCTGCACGACCCGCAGATCATCTTTTTCGACGAGGCGACGTCGGGACTCGACGTGATGGCGCGGCGCAACGTGCTCACCTTCGTGCAGCGCTTTGCCGAGAGCGGACGCACGGTCCTTTACTCAACGCACGTGATGAGCGAGATCGAGGAGCTGTGCGACCGCGTCGCCATTCTCTACGGGGGTAGCCTGATCGCACAGGGCACGCCGCAGGAACTCGTCGAGAGGGCTGAGGCGCGGAGCCTCGAGGCAGCCTTCTTTCAGCTCGTCGAGGCGCGACTCGGGAACGATGTTCCGGCTGAGGCCCACCCGTGAGGCCTGCCTTGGTCGCGGCAGTCGCGGGGCGCGAAATCCTCTCGACGCTGCGTGACGTGCGAGCGGTGCTGGCTAACTTGCTCATCCCGCTCCTGGTGCTACCGCTCGTCACGCTCGGCCTGCCGCTGCTGATCGGCGGGCTGCTGGACCGCGAAACGGCGACCGTGAGCCAGATCGGCGCGGAGGGGCTGGGAAACCTGCCGCCCGCGCTGGTGCGCGCCCTCGAGCGCAAAAACATCACGCTCGTCGGTGTTCCGAACGCCGAAGGGGTCGTGCGTTCGGAGCAGTTCTCGGGCGCACTCCGCGTCCCCCCCGACTTTCGACAGGCGCTTGCGACGGGCAGCGCGCCGCTGGTCTTTTTTTACCGGAGCGGCGGCCTGCGCGACGACCTGCTGCAGGAAAAAGTCACCGATGCGCTCGAGGATTACGGCAAAACCTTCACCCGGCAGCGGCTCGAGCGGGCCGGGCTCGACCCGCGCATCCTGAACCCCATCGCCCTGACCGAGCGCGACGCGAGCACGGCGGCGCAGCGGGCGAGCGGATCGCTCTCGTGGCTGGTGCCCTTTTTTATCATGATCTGGACGCTGACGGGTGGGCAGATGGTGGCCATCGACGCGACCGCCGGGGAGAAAGAACGGGGAACGCTCGAGGCTCTACTCGTGACGCCGGTACGCCGCAGCGAGATCGTGATGGGCAAGTTTCTAGCGACGCTCCTCTTCGGACTCGCCTCGGCCTCAATGGCGATTGTAGGCTTTCTGGCGAGCGGGGCCATCCTCGCGCTGGTCTTCGGGCAGCGGCTCACCGGGGAGGCTGCCGAGGTCGCCGGGAGTCTGGGGGGATCGCTCGACATAAATGTGGGTATGGTGCTGGCGCTGATCGTGAGCGCCCTACTGCTGGCAGCTTTCGTCGCGGCGCTGCTCATTGCTATTACGCTGTTTGCACGGTCGTTCAAGGAGGCGCAGAGCTACGTCGCGCCGCTCAGTCTGGTGCTGGTGCTGCCCGTCGTGGGCCTGCAGTTTGCCGACTTTTTCACGCAGGGTTCAGCTCTTTACGCGCTGCCCGCCTTCGGCACCATGCTCCTTTTGAACGATCTGGTCAGGGGCGAGTTCGCGTGGCC
>JBMDWS010000244.1:0-10858 GCA_048594695.1 Truepera sp.
TGACGGGGGGGCTCGAGTCCCGCCTTGGCCTAGCCCGAGCGCGTGCGGGCAGCGAGCGGGTACTCATGACCCCGGCTGGTCGCATCGGCGTAACGATCTGTCTAGATGGTTTTTACAGTGCAGTTCTCGATACGCTGGACGGCCTTGGGGCAGAGATTATTGTCCAGCCGAGTGCGAACTTTGCCCCCTGGACCCGTCCCTGGCCCCCCGACGCGACCTACAGCGAAGGCGAGGCGTGGCTGACCCACGGGCTGCGCGCAGGGGTACGGGGGCGGCAGCATATTCGCTACGGTCTCAATCCCATGCTTGTCGGTAGCCTTTTCGACCTCCGTGCCGAAGGCCGCAGCAGCATCGTCGCCAACCCACGTTTTATGCGGGCGGAAACCGAGGGTTACGGCGGAGTTCTGGCGCTGGCCGGGCGCAGCGACGAAGAAGAGATCGTCCGGGTCGAGGGGACGATCTGACGGACGGTTGCGTCTGCCGCGCTGCTCCGCGTCCTGTACGGTTGTTGGAGGGCCAAGACCACTGGTGCGTTTCGAGACGCACGAAGAGGCTCTACGGATAGCAAAACAAAAAAGAGCCTCGCACGGCGGCGAGGCTCTTTTTCTTTTTCACGAACGCTTAAGGGTTGAGTGCGCTCGTCAGGCTGAGGCTGTAGTCGCCCGTCGTCGCGTTGTTGGGATCGAACGCGTCCCACGCGACCACCGTGACGTAGTACGTACCGCCGTCTTCGCTGGTATAGCTCACACGCGATTCGCGACCGGTGTAGTCGTCGTTGAAAGCGACCTGCTCACCGCTCTCGTCGAAAACACCCAGGAGGGTATCGGGTTGACCGGAGGAGACCGTTTCCACATCGGCCTCGAGCGTTTCGCCTGCTGCGAGATCTACGGCAAAGACGTCGGCGTCCTCGCTGGTAAGCGCGGCGTCCAGCGCACTGCCAAGCGGTACGCTCTCCGCCTCGGAGAAGTCGACTGCGAGGATGGTCGTGCCGTCGACGGTCGCGCTCCCATTAGGCTCTTCCTCGCTACCAATGAAGGTGGCAACGTCGAGGTCGTAGAGGTTGAAGGGGCTGTTGGCGCTAGAGGCTCCACTGATTTCGAAAACGGTGATGTAGACCGTACCGTCTTCGGAAGCGGTGAAATCGACAAGCGGGTCGGAGGTAAAGTCCTGGTTGTCGTCGTTTTCGGCAAGAACTGTGCCGCTTTCGTCGGTCACGGCGAGCGCTGCGTCGAAGTTTCCGGTCGTGGCCTCGAGGTTCACGCGGTAGCTCGTACCCGCTTCCACAGGGAGCGCGTAGACGTCGGTGTCGCTGCCCGCTGTCTGATCGTAGAGGCTGGCGCGCAGTGTGACCCCGCTGCCCGCAAGTTCGGCTGCCTGGGCTTCTGTAGCGTTCGGCTCGAAGATGTCTTCAAAGGGTGTGACGTCGAGTTCGATCTGCACGGCTTTCGCGTCACCGGGCGCGAGCGTAATGGTGCCCTCGGCTGTGGCTGCCTCACCGCCGTAGGCCGTCTGGAAAGGTCCGCTGGCCTGCAGCGTGTAGGTACCGGCGTCGATTTGCTGAAACAGCCCGATGCCCGGATCGATGAAGAGGTCGCCGCTCGAGGTCTGGGTGTACTCGACGGCGTTATCTCCTGCCCTGGGGATAAGGGTCAAGCCGACGTCCGGCACCGTGACGTTCGGATCGCTGGCAAGAACGGCCTGAACCGCGAGTGAGCTGCCGTCCGTGACAGGGTTGGAGGCGTTCTCGAGTGCCCGGGCAACCGCCGCACCGGAATCGACAATGCCCGCGCCTAGCGCCGTGCGGTCGTAGTCGTCGGGTTTAAAAGCGGTTTCTCGCAGGATGTGACCAACCTGTGCAGCACTTAGCAAGCCGCCAGTGATGTTGCCCGCGCTGTCGCGCTCGGCGGCAGCGGCCATGATGAGCGCCGCGACGCCCGCTGTAGCCGGGCTCGAAAACGAGGTGCCACCGATAAAGGTGTAGTCGTCGTCTTCCGCTGTGCAAGAAGAGCTGTCGGGTGTGTCGATGACACACGAGCGGGTGGTCGTGGTCCAGATCTCTTCGCCGGGCGCTGCCACGTCGAGGTGCAGGCCACGGTTGGAGAAGTCGGTACGAACGTCTTGCGGGGTCGTCGCCGCGACGTTGATGAGGCCGGGGTTCCAGGCCGGGAAGGACGGGCCTTCGGTCGGGGTGTTGCCTGCCGAGGTGACGAGCACCACGCCGTAGCCGAGCATGAAATCCATCATGTCCTTGGTGGCTTGGCTGTAAAAGTCGCTACCCCAGGACATATTGACGATATGGACGTAGGGCCCGGTGTCGGGATCGGTTCCGGGCGCACGGTCGTCGCCGCCAGGCTGAAGGTCGGGTCCGAGCACGGCGAAGAGCGCCGAGGTGATGATACCGAGATCGGTCAGGCTACCGTTGACAGGCTCGTTGATCGCGAGCGGTACGAATTTGGCTCCGAACGCTGTGCCGCGTCCCCCGAGGGTGTTGGCAACAGCCGAGGAGGTTCCCGCGACCGACGTACCGTGAAAGCCCGTTCCGTCGTGTGGCGTCGTTTCGGTGATAAAAGCGCCCTCGAAGGCGTCCCCGAAGGACGCGCCCGAGGCCAGCAACTCGCCGGCTTTGAAGCCGTCGAGGCCGGGGTAGAGGACGTTGTCTACGAGGTCGGGGTGGCGGTGATCGACGAAGTCGTCGTGGATGCCGATGCGAATGCCTTCACCGGTCGTGCCTGTGTCCCAGGCTGCCAGCGAGTTGAGCTGCCGGTGCATCCACTGCACGTCGAAGTCGGGGTCGGTGACTGCCGTCTGGGCAGGGCTGAGCGAGCGTGTCGAGGCGCCGGCAGCGACGGGTTCCTCGAGTTCACGGGTGTAGTTGGGCTGAGCGTAGCGCAGGCCCGGCAGACGACGGGCGCTCGCGACGGCCTTTTCGACCTCGAGCCCCTCGGGCAGGGTCACGAGCGCAATCTTGACCTGCGACCAGTCGGCCCTCAGCGTCCCCCCCAGCTTCCGGGCGAGCGCGTCCAGGTCAGCGCCCTCTTTGTAGCCGATGATGACTTCGCCTTTGACGTAGCCCCGGCTGTCGATTTCATGGTTGGGGGTGGGCGCAGCACCACTTTGGGGGGCGCGTACGTTGGTCTGGCAGGCTGCAAGAAGGAGACCCAGCAGCGCAGCGGTAAGGGTACGTTTCATCATCACTCCTAGAAGCTGCCGTCGCCGGTCGAGAAGGTGTTGACCGGACCGTCTTGAACGGGAGCTACGAGTCCTAGACCGAACAGATCGAAAAAGTCGGCGCCGACCGAAATGGCGTTTTCGCCGCTGATCGATCCGTCGTCTTCTATGACGCCGTTGCTCGAGAGCGCAATGGGTTGCCAGTCGTAGCCGTGGAAGGGCTGAAGGGTTTCATTGACCGCCGTGCCGTCGAGGTTGTGAGGGATGGCTCCCTCGGTTGCACCCGAATCATCGACAAAAAGTCCGACCCACTCGAGGCCGCCTTCTGCGTGTACACGGTCGAGGACCGCGACTCCGATATAGAGAAGGCTCGAGCGGTCGGTCACCGAAAACCCGTAGTCGGGGCTCACCGAGACGTCTGTTTCGTCATTTGCCGGGCTCGTCGCTTCGACACCCAAAATGGGCAGCGGCGTGACGTAGGTATCGCCCGAAACGAGGCTCTCGTCGCCGTAGACCGCTTCGACGCGGTAACGGGTTTCGACACCTGCTTCTAGGCCTGCTGTCGAATCGCGAAAGAAGTAGAGCGTGTTTTCGGGATCTTCCGGATCGAAATTGGCTTGTTCGGGGCTGACCTGCCCGATCTTGACGAGGCCGCCCGTAGGCCGACCGACGAGGTGACGGTAGACGACAAAGGCTGTGGGTAGCGTGTCGCCCTCGTAGGAGAAGATCACATCCGACCAGATGAGACCTTCGTCGAGGTCACCCTGAGGTGCGAGACTCGCCTGGGGTCTGAGTGTCCCGGCAATCTCACGGATGGCGGCGATATCGTTGTCGCGCGCGGCCCGGGCGAGTTCTGCTCCGCTAAAGGTGCTCGAGCGGCTCAGGTCGCCAAACTGCGCGGTGTCGGCGAAGGTCACGGCGAACGCGCCTAAGTTCGTCAGGGTACCGAGCGTGCCCCCGGTTGCGCCCGCGTCGATGGTGACGTAGCGCACGACCTCGGTGCGGTTCCGGTTGAGGTCGTAGGCCGTGATATGAACGCTCGTTTCACCGTTGAAGCCTGCCGTAGCGACTTCGATCTCGGCTGCGCCGCTCGACATGTCGACGACTGCGCCCGGCTCGCTCGCGCCGAGCGAGCCCGAGGTTCCTTTTGCCCGACCAAGACCGACCGTGCCGGTGGTCAGGCGGTTGGCCTCGGGATTTGCGACGGAACCCGAAACGGAGAAGCTCAGGGAACCCTCACTCCCGCCGGGGGCTGCTGCGCCGTTCTCGAGGCTGACCGTAAGCGTCGGCGAGACAACGGGCAGGTAAGGATCGAAGGCTTCGGAAACGATCGTGTCGTACTTGGTTTCAGCGCGGTCTCCGACTTTCAGTCCCTCGACTGTCGAGAGTGCGTAACCCTCTTTGCTAAATGAGAGATTGGCGTACCCGGCGGGAATATTAAAAAGGCGGTAAAAACCGTGTTCGTCGGTGGTTGTGCTGATGGTCGTGCCGACAAGCGTGACGTTGACGCCCGCTAGGTCGGTCCCGGCCTTGCGGTTGACCACGTTGCCCGACACGCTGCCGGTACCCGGTGCCCAGGTGCTCGTGTCGAGCGTCGGGGATGTCGAGGAGCAGGCAGCCAGAACCAGCAAAGCTAACAGCGTAAAAAGGGCCAACATGCTACGGTGAAGTGTAGCGGGCCGGAGTGAGGGTCGCGTCACGGGTGCCTCCAGGGAAAAGGATGAGGATGAACTCGTCGGGCTGACATAGGTCTTGCCTCCTTCAGCACAGAGCGTAAGCTGACCTGCAATTCTCATGTAGCTAAGGCCAGCCTTAATTAAACCATATCGTTCTCTTTCAATTATGAATAATTTGATAGCTCGGGTATTCAGTTGCCTACGGGTGTGGTTGGTGTCCGTACTGTTCACCGGTCAGCTCGATGAGGGACTGGAGCGCCTCTAGCGGATTTCCTCGCCGCCAGCTCAGCACCACGTCCATTGCCGGTTCGGGGTCTATGAGCGAGCGAAACACCACGCCGGGAAATCCGATCTGCTCGAGCGTCTTGACCACCATAAAGACCCCGACCCCCGAAGCGACGAGCCGCGCCATGCTGCTGAAGGTGTAGATCTGCGGGCCTTCGTTGGGGATGAGTTTGGGCGTCGCCCCGGCGCGGCGACAAGTCTCGATGATGTAGTCGTAGGTGCCGGGGCTGATCGTACGGGCGTTGACCATGAGCTGCACGCCGTCCAGTGCCCGTACAGGGATGGCCTCCAAACGGGCCAGCGGGTGCGTTTCGGACAAGGCCAGGACGAAGGGCTCGCGCCAGAGCGGGAGCGCCTCGAGAGCGTCGTCTTGAAGGGTTGCCAGAAAAAACCCGGCGTCGAGGGTGCCTTCTTTGAGTGCACTTATCTGCTCGAGCGTGCTGCCTTCGCGCTGCTCGAGCCGGAGGTCGGGGTGGCGCGCGGCGAAGCGCGTAACGATTTGCGAGATAGCGCTGTAGTTGGCGTACTCGGTAAAGCCGATGCGAAAGCGTGCGCTCTCGACCCCTGCTCTCCGCCGTATGTCGGTGACGCCCTGATCGAGCCTTTCGAGCGTTTCACGGGCGAGCGCCAGCAGCTCGTGGCCTGCGTCGGTGAGTTCGACGTGGCGGCTGCTGCGCGCGAAGAGCTTGAGGCCGAGAGTCTCTTCAAGACGGCGAACCTGGTGGCTGAGGGCGGGCTGGGTGAGAAACACGCGCTCGGCGGCGCGGCTGAAGTTGAGTTCTTCGGCGACGGCGACGAAATAACGGAGTTGGCGCAGCTCGAGCTTCATCTATAGATCCATTTTATAGCTGGGGCGCTCAAAAAGCATTGGACGCGTGGGCTCTTCCGGGCGCAGACTCGGGGCATGGAGGTCATCATGAACCGTCTAGAACTGAATTCTTCGTCCGGAGCCTGCGCTCTGAGAAACCCGGCACTGCAAAACCCGGCACTGCAAAATCCGGCACTGCAAAACCGGGGCGTGAAGGCCATAGGGCCGCAGCGTAACGGGACACAGGACAAATCCGTGGAGCGCGAAGGGGCGCGTCCTTTCAGGCCAACGTACCGGACGGAAGACGGCGCGGGTTGGGTGATGCGCGTCGCGGCAGGGGCGCTCGTTCTTTTCGTCCTCGTGCTGCTCGCTTTGCACGTTTAGCGGCGAGATCGGGTCGGCGGGTACGGGCTACCGGCTCTACGAGGTGGATCACGGGAAAGTCCGGTCGGTAAAGGCCCGTATCTGGAGTTGAGTTCGCTCGAGTGATTGCCGGGCCGAGGCGCTATGCTGGCATGTCTGCGAGAAAGCTCTGGGCGCGGCGTGTTGCCCGGTTCAGCTAGTTCTCAGGGAACACCGAACCTGTGCCCGTAGGGTAGGCTTGGACTTATGCCTGACGGCCCACGGTTTTCTTTCCTAGAAGGCGCTGCCGGACCCCTGCTCCCCTGGCGACGCTATCCGTTTCCTCTTCCCTGGGACGCGCAGTTCGCGGCGAGTGGACCGCTCCACCTCGAGGTCGGCTTTGGCGACGGGCGCTACACCGTGCGCCGCGCCGCCGACGCGCCGGACGAGCGTTTCGTGGGACTCGAGATCTCCTCAGCAAGTTTGCAGCGCGGCCTCGCCAATGTCCGGCGGCGCGGTCTCGATAACGTCAAACTGCTCAAGGTAGGCGCAAACTTCGCGGTGCAACAGCTCTTTGCGCCCGCTTCGCTGAGCAGCATCACCGTCAACTTTCCTGATCCCTGGCCCAAGGAGCGGCACGAAAAAAACCGTCTCCTGCAGGACGCGTTTTTCCGCCTTGCCTCGAGCCGTCTGGTCCCGGGGGGTGCCATCTTGCTGGCGACCGATCACCCGGAGTATCTTGACTTCGCGCGGCGCGAGTCACAGGTGTCCGGGCTGTTTACGCTCGAGAGCGCCGATCCGCCGGAAGCCGTATTCGAAACCAAGTACGCCCTCAAGTGGAAGACGATGGGCAAACCGCTCTTCTATCAGGTGTTTCGCTATAGCGGGCACCCCGCACCCGACTATCCCATTCTGGAAAGAGACGAGATCATGCCGCACGCGCTGCTATCCGGTCAACTGCCGCCCCAAGTCGCCTTCGGCAAACAGGTGACGCCCTACGCGGGTGGACACGTCATCTTGCACGAAGTCATGCGGAGCCTGGGCTCGGACGATCCAGGGAGCCAGGGGGAAAAGTGGCTCGTGCGGGCCACGGTCGAGGAGTCCGAGCTGCGCCAGCAGGTTCTCGTGAGTGTGAGGGCGCGGGGGAACCGGGACGAGGGAGACGCTTCGGGCCGGGGTGTGATCGTAGGGCTCGAGCCCTTTGGCGACCCGGTCGTCACAGCCGTCACGCGGGGCGCGGTCCACGCGGTCGTCGAGTGGCTCCTGACGCTACCCGCCAACTTGAGGATCGAGTCGCGCTCCTACTAACGGTTTAGCCTGTCGGCGCACGTGAACGGCGTCTGCTCTATAGTTCTGCTCTATATGAGGTCGGCAAACTCGCCCGAGTAGGGGATGACCTTGATGATGTCGAGCAGGACGCCGCTCGGGTCCTGGCTGATGAAGTGACGCTGCCCGAAGCTCTCGTCACGCAGCGTCAGGTGAATGGGCAAGCCTGCTTCGCGAAACGCGTTGTAGACAGCGTCGACATCCTCGACTTCCAGATTGAGCAGCAGCCCACCCCCGAACGCGTGGCGAAAGCCCTCGGGGATGGTGGGGTGTCGGCGGTCGAGCAGAGCGAGTTCGAAGGGCCGCTCGCCTGTCGTCCGGAGGCTCACATACCACTCGGTTTCGAAGGTCATCTCGAAGGGAAAGTGCTGCAGATAGAAGGCTCGAGCGGTGGGGAGGTCCTCGGTACAGATGACAGGGTAGATACTGTTGATCTGCATAGTGTCTGCTCCTTTCAAAAACGTACATACTGTATGTATTTATACTATAGAAGACATACAGGCTGTATGTCAAGATGGACGAATGAGCAGCAAGCGAACACAGGAACAGCGCTCGGGCGAAACGGTGGCGCGGGTGCTTGAGGTTGCCGAGCGTCACTTCGCGGCGTACGGGTTTGAAGCAACCTCGACGGAGGCTCTGGTCGCTGAGGCCGGACTGACACGTGGAGCGCTCTATCACCATTTCGGCTCCAAGCTGGGACTCTTCGAAGCCGTCGTGGGCGCGGTGCAAGCGCGCCTCGCGGTGGTCATTGCAGCACGAGTGGTCGCCTCGGAGCCTTATGAAGCGCTGCTTAGAGGCTCCGAGGCCTGGCTCGAGGTGGCAACCGACCCGGCAGTGCAGCGCATTCTGCTGTTGGACGCCCCTTCGGTGCTGGGTTGGGAGCGCTGGCTCGAGCTGGACGAAAGGGGTGGAGGCAGGCTCTTGCGGGAGGCTGTAGGAGCGCTGGCAGGGGAGGCGCTGGTGAGTACGAACCTCGAGGCGCTTACGCAGTTCTTGAACGGTGCGCTGAATCAGCTGGCGCTCTGGGTAGCCGCTGCCGAGAATCGCGGAGAGGCGCTAGCGTCGGCTAAGGGCGTGTTGCGGCAGGTTCTGCTGGGACTCCAGGCACAGAAGCAATAATGTTTCTATAACTATTCCAACAGCCCTCCAAGCCATTAAGATGGCCTCCATGACCAAGAGGCGCGTGCTGGGATTCTATCGGCTTGGGTTCTCGCTGTTGACGTTTGCAGCACTGGCAACGATCTTTACGAGCAGCCTGCGCCGGGAGAGCTTTAACCCTGTCAACTTCTTTTCCTTTTTCACCATCGAATCGAATATTTTCGCCGCGACTCTCATGCTTTTTTCGGGTGTGGCGGCGCTGCGTGCCCGCGACGTCCGGTCTCTGGCGATGTTGCGCGGTGCAGCGACGCTCTACATGAGCATGACGGGGATCATCTATTTTCTGCTGCTGCGCGGACTCGAGGCCTCCCTGCAACTGCCGATCCCGTGGGTCAACACGGTCCTGCATTACGTCATGCCCCTGGCTGTGCTGGGCGACTGGCTCCTCGACCCGCCCAGACCGGCGATCCGCTTTCGCCGCTCGCTCGTCTGGCTCATATACCCACTGCTCTACGTCGTCTATTCGCTCGTTCGCGGTGCTGCGACGGGCTGGTACCCCTATCCGTTTCTCAACGTGTCGGTGAATGGACCCGGCGCTGTTGCCCTGAGTTGCGCCGTGATGGTGCCCGGCGTGATCTTGCTGACGTGGCTTCTGGTGTCCTGGACCCGAGTCGGCAGATCACGGAGCACCTGAGCCGGGCTTCAGTGCCGCTCGAGGAGCGCGTGCAGCGTATCGGCGGCGGCGTCCGCTGTGCGCTCGAGGACGCGGCTCGAGACAGGTGTGTTGACGTCGCGGAAGGTGTCGCACGCCTGGTGATAGCAGGGATCGAAAGGTTCCTGGGCGCGGCCCCCGTAGGCTCGGGCCTGTCCCGGCGACTTGTCGCCACTCGCACCGGTAAAAAGCCCTGCGACGGGAACGCCCGCATCGCTAAAAGGTGCGTGGTCCGACGAACCGCCAAGGTCGGTCGTGGCGGCAGGCAGACCGCGCTGCCTGAGCGAGCGCTGAAAGAGGGTCGTCAGTTCAGGGTCGCCGTAGGTGAAGAGAGCGGCGTTCGGTGAGGAGACCATGTCGAAGTTGAGGTAGGCGCGTATGTCCTGCAAGTCGTCAGGGCCAAGGTTCGCGATGTAGTGTCTTGAGCCCAGAAGCCCCAGCTCTTCCGCGCCCCAAAAAGCGAAGCGGGCACCTGAGGCGTCACCCTCGCGGGCAAGGCCGAGGGCAAGCTCGAGCACCAGCGCCGAGCCGCTGCCGTTGTCGTTGATGCCCGGCCCCGCAGGAACACTGTCGAGGTGCGCGCCGACCATGACGACGCGGCCCTCGCGGGCGCCGGGCCACTCGGCGAGAAGGTTCGCGGTCGTCTGGACCATGGTTTCGCTGCGAAGCTCGAGCCTCACCCGCACCACGCCCCCCTCGAGCCGGTTCCTGAGTTCTTGCCCGAGTTCATACGTAACGGCTGCGGTCGGGGTGGTGTCCGGTACGTCGCCAAGGCTGGCGTAGAGGGGGCCGGGTTCGTTGTTGGCAACAAGCGTGGCGACAGCGCCCGCTGCTGCTGCGTTCGCGGCCTTTTGCCCGAAGGTGCAAACGCCGCGCTCGAGCAGGACGACCTTCCCTTCGACGCCGACAAACTCGTCGGGTTCGCAGCCGAGTTTGTCCTGCGGCACAGCGAGGGTCGCCCTGAGGCCGCCCGCAGGTGTGTTGGGCGAGCCCTCCATGACGATGGGCCGCAGCTCGAGCGGCGCGCTGCCGAGCACGCGGCCCGTTTCGGCGAGCGTTCGGGTTGTTTCGATGTCGAAAGGTTGGCGTGTCACGGTGTAGCCCGCCTCCCGCAAGGCCCCTTCGACGTAGCGCAGCGAGGCCGCGTAACCGGGTGTCGCGGCGGCGCGGTTGCCGCCATGGGCAGTAGCGATCCTCTGAAAGGCGGCCATGTGCGCGCTCACACCATGAAGCGTCACGTCGGTAGCGAGGTCCGGTGTGCTGGCCTGGGCAACGCCAAGCGCGAGACTCAGGATCAGGAAGAGCGCGAGGCGGGTCATGCTCTCAAGTCTGCCACGCTGCGGGCGTCCCTCACGTCGCCAACCCGCCAAAAGGTAACGAGGTATGCTCACTTCGTATGAACGAAGCGAGCGGCGAAACGGTCGAAGCCTATATCCGTGAGGT
>JBMDWS010000245.1:0-2855 GCA_048594695.1 Truepera sp.
TCATGGTGACGAGGCAGACCACGGCGGCCATGAGCGCAAAGGCAGGCACCAGCGGATAGCCCGGCGCGACGAAGGGGCGCTCGAGCTCGGGTGCGCACACCCGCAACTGGAACAGGCTCACCATGCTGAAAATATACATGGTCAGCGCCCCGAACACGCTCAGCGTTACGAGGGTCGCGGTGATCGGCAGGCCGCCGAACTGAAAGAAGGTGTCGGAGAAGATCGCCAGAATCCCGATCACCCCGCCCGTCAGGATGGCGTAGTGCGGCGTCTGAAAGCGCGGGTGCAAACGGGCTATAACGCGCGGCAAAAGCCAGCCCGGGCGAGCGCGAAAAACTGCCTCGAGTAGCCCATGATGATGCCGTGAAACGACGCGATAAAGCCAAAGAGCCCGATTCCGACCATCAGGTGCAGCATGGGGCTGCCATCCCCAACGATCTGCCGCATGGCTTGTGGCAGAGGATCGTTGATGTTGCTCAGGGTCCGCCAGTCTCCAACGCCACCCGCGAAGATCATCACGCCGAAAGCCAGCACCACCAACGTGAGGATGCCCGCGATATAGGCGCGCGGGATCATGGTCTTGGGCGAGCGCACCTCCTCGGTGGTCATGGCGGCGCCCTCGATCGCCAGGAAAAACCAGATAGCAAAGGGAATCGCCGCCAGAATGCCACTAAAGGCGCCAAGGGAAAAGGCATCGGCTCCGGCCCAGCCGTACGCGACGAAGTTGGCAACGCAAAAGCCGGGCGCGACGACGCCCATAAAGATGAAAAGCTCGATAATCGCTAGGATGGTGATGACCAGCTCGAAGGTCGTGGCGATCGACACGCCGACAAAGTTCAAAATCATGAATACGAGGTAAGCCCCGACCGCGACCAGCTTGGGCTCGAGCGCCGGGAACTGCACGTTGACGTACGAGCCTGATCGCTAGCGCAATCGCCGGAGGCGCAAAGACGAACTCGATAAGCGTGGCGACGCCTACAACGAAGCCCGCCGTCGGCCCGAGCGCCCGGAGGCTGTAGGCAAACGGCCCGCCAGCACGGGGGATCGCGGTGGTCAGTTCGGTAAACGAGAAGATAAAGGCCCTGTACATGAGAGCGATAAAGACCGTCGTAATGAGAAATCCGAGCGTCCCGGCCGAGGCCCAACCGAAATAACCAGACCGACCGCCAGCCCCCAGAGGTGCCAGGCGCTCAGACTCTTGCGGAGTTTGACGTCTTCCTGAACTGCTGACTTATCCCCCGTCGTCACAGCCACCCGTTCACCCCTTTTTGGTTGTCTATCCTGCTTAATGGTCTGGCCTTCACCCTCCCGTCGGGAAGCTCCCGGCAGCGAGTACAGTCAGGCTAACACATTTCGGGATAGAAACATGCATAAAATCTCAGGGTTGTGTGATTTCACTCGGACTGGAGCCTCAGCGCACGTTTGAGCATTCTCACCTCAAAGAGCCACTTGCCGAGGCGAGCGCTGTAAACCTCCTGGTCCCCTGCCGATGCCGGAACAGGGAGCGCTAATAATTCTGCATCCGTCAGATCGGGGCGGGCGCTGCGGAGCCGGGTCATGAAGCGTTGCAGGACCGGGTCGGGATGCTGCCCGGCCCCCAACGCCTTCAAGCTCACGAGCGTACCGAGCGGGACCAGCGGCGGTGGGTCGCCGCCGTACGAGACTTCGGCGACCGAGTCCGGATAGGTTTGGAGGTGGCGCCCGAGTTCCTCGAGCCGTTCCTGCGGGTTCAAGGCTTAGCGAAGTCTCGAGAGCGCCTTGCGAATGAGTGCTTCTGCCGTCGCCTCGGCATCCTTAAGCGCGAGTTCAGCCACGACGCCCTTGACCTGCGTTTCGCGGTAGCCGAGCGCCAGGAGTGCCTCGACCGCGTCTTCAGCTGCCGGACTCGTCAGGGTCGTGACCTTCGACTTGCCACCGGGGGCCAGCAGCTCTTCGGGAAGCTTGCTTTTGAGGTCTAGAATGATGCGCTCGGCCATCTTCTTGCCCACGCCCGGCGTGCTCGCCAAGAGCCCCGCGTCGCCCTGCAGGATGGCCCCCGCGACCAGCGACGTCTGCATGGAGGAGAGTAGCGCGAGTGCCAGCTTCGGCCCGACCCCCGACACACTGATCAGGTAGGTAAAAAGCGTATGCATGTCACGGTCGTGAAAGCCGTAGAGGGCCATGACGTCCTCTTTGACCAGAAAGTAGGTGTGGAGCCGTAGCGCCGCTCCGACCTTGGCAACCATCAGGGTCGGCTTGGGGGCGAAGACCTCGAGCCCGAAGCCGCCCGCCTGCACGATCAGGCTTCCGGCTCGGACTTCGGCGATGACGCCGTCAACGTAAGCGATCACACTCTAGTCTACTTGCCCGCTCCCGTCACGAGCGCCCGCCCAGAGACGTTTTTCACGCGCCCCAGGCGCTGCACGGTCCATAGCGACAGGTAGACGAGCCCGAGACAAAAGGCGAAAGCCCAGGCCACCCCGGTCGTTTCCGAGAAGCCCAACCGCGTCGCCAAGGCGAGGAGCGCCCCGCCGATCCCCGCCGAGAGCGCCGAGGAGAACTGATCGGCGAGCTGCAAAGAAGCTGACACCGTCCCGCCCTCCCCTTCCGGCGCGTCCGCAAAAGCGAGCACCGACGATGTCGCGTGCGACAGACCCATTCCGAGCCCCGCCAGCGCCCAGCCCATGACACTTATCGGCAACGACAGGACCGGGGAGAAGAGCGCCGCGAGCTGTACCGTGAGGCCGATGGAGATGAGGATGACCCCCGTCCGCACACGGCGCGTGCGCGGCTCCTCACCGGTAGCCCGTTTGTCGAGCCGCGCCTGCAAGAACGAGCCCGACGCCCAGGAGAGCGCCCCGGCGGCGATCACGACA
>JBMDWS010000246.1:0-1848 GCA_048594695.1 Truepera sp.
AGGCACTTCGCTCGGGCTCGAGGCGTCGAAGCGGGGAAACGCCGCTCCCAGTCCAGTACCGAGTCCCGTGATGGCAAGCGCCGCGCACATACCCGCCAGCGGACTCGCCCAGGCGAGTGCCGGGCTCAGATCGATGAGAAAAGCCGCCGCCGTCCCCAGCCCGACGCCCAGCAGCAGCATGATCGGGAGGCTGTGCCAGAACTTGCCGAGAACAATCTGGCTGCTCGAGACCGGCCCCGTTTTGAGGAGCCAGAAACCTTCCCCCTCGAGGCTCACCAGTGGATAGGCCGTCCGAACGCCCACCCCCGCGAGCAGCAAGCCCAGAAAGAGCACGTTCATCGCCCCGAGCGCGTCCCGAAAGCGCTGGCTGTCGAGCCCTTCGATCCGCAGTGAGCCCACGCTCGTCAGGTAGACTCCGGCGAGCGCCAGCAGAACCAGGAGCTGCGACCACTGAGTCGGGTCGCGCAGGAGCAGCCGCACATCCTTCACGACGATGGCCCCGGCCCGGCCCAGACGCACCAGCGGGCGCTCCCACAACGCCGCCCCCCGCACCGTGGGGTCGAGGCGCGGCAAGCCCGTCCCCTGCGTGCGCAGCCAGCCCTGCGTATAGGCCACAGCGGCCAACACACCCACGAGGTAGAGCAGCACAAACGCCAGCAGCAAGAGCCATACCAGCGACCAGCCTACCCGGCCCGAAATCGCTCCCCAGACCGCACCCCCAGCCCAGCCCACCGGCGACCAACCCACGTCGAAGCTCGAGAAGCGCTCGAGAAAGCGGCTAAGTTCGGCGAGGTCCATCCCCGCCAGTCGCTCCGGGCGCAGCACCCGCAAGCCGAAGATGAGCCCCGCCGCCAGCACCACGCTGAGGGCCGTGGCGACCTCCTTGACGCGCCCGGCGGGCGAAACGCGAATGAGGATCAGCGCCACCAGCGAACCGAGCGCCACCGGTAGCGCGTAGAGCGTGAGAATAGCGACAAGTGCCAGCGGATAGTAGAGGGGCGCAGCCCCACGCGCCAGGCCCAGCCCGACCAGAACCGGGACGGTAAAGACTGCGGGCATCAGGGCGGCGCTCAGGTAGGTTTCCGCGACCTTGAGCCCGAACACCTGCGCGGGACTCACGGGCAGCGTCAGCAAGAGGGCCAGGTCCTCAGAGGCGTAGAGCGTCTGAATGGCGGTCGTCAGCACGCTGAAGGCCACGCTCAGCAGGAGCATGGTAAAGAGCGTCTCGAGGCTGCGCTGAAAGATGGCCTCGGCGATGTCGGCGTTGCCGAAGCGCAGAAAACGCTCGGTAAACCTCACGCCGCGCACCGTACTCGCCTGCACGCCCCAGAACACCAGACCGAGCAGCAGCGCGCCCAGCCCGTAGCGCAGCGGGCGGCGGCGCACCGCGTTCAGCCAGCCCTGCAGGCGCATTCGGTAGAGGAGCATCAGGCGGCGACCGGGGCGGCTCGAGCCTCCTCGGTGAGTTGCAAAAAGATCGCCTCGAGCCGCGCCGAATCATCCCCGACCTGCCGCCGCAACTCTAAAAGCGAGCCCTCGGCCGCGACGCGCCCCCGGTGGACGAGCATCACCCTGTCGGCGACCTCCTCCGCTACGTCCATCGAATGCGTCGTCAGCAGGACCGTGTTGCCCGAGCGCGCATAGTCTTTCATCAGATCGCGCACCTGCCGCGCCGCACGTGGATCGAGCCCGACCATCGGCTCGTCGATGACTAAAAGCGGCGGGCGGTGCAGCAGGGCTGCGCTAAAGGTGAGTTTTTGCCGCATCCCGTGCGAATAGGTCTCGATAAGTTCGTTGCCGAAGTCCGCGAGGTCGAAGGTCTCGAGTAGCCGCTGCGCCTCAATCTCA
>JBMDWS010000247.1:0-1646 GCA_048594695.1 Truepera sp.
GCCGCTTCGATAGCGCGGACCAGGCGCGTTCCGGCTTCGACCTCATGTTGTATCCCGTTGACCTCAAGTGTCGGCATGTTCCGCTCCCTTTATTCCGGCTTGGCGGCCCACAGCGCCGCGCCGACGATCCCGGCTTCGTTGAGCAGCTTGGCGGGCACGACCGGCGTCTTGATGTCGATGTACTCGAGGAACTTGTCGCTCTTCTTGCTGACGCCGCCCCCCAGGATGATCAGGTCGGGGGAGAAGATGAACTCGAGGTGCTCGAGGTAGTGCTCGACCCGGTGCCCCCACTTTTTCCAGCCGAGGTCCTCGTCCTTGCGAACCCGGTCGGCGGCCCACGGTTCGGCCTCCTGACCGTCTTTGAGGTAGAGGTGACCCAACTCGGTGTTCGGAACGAGCTTGCCGTCCAGAAAGAGGGCGCTGCCGATGCCTGTTCCAAAAGTTAGGAGCAGCACGACACCCTTTTTGTCTTTGCCTGCACCGAAGGTGGCTTCAGCGCGTCCGGCGGCGTCGGCGTCGTTTAGGAGGTGGACCTCGAGACCTGTTGCTTTAGTCAAAAGCGCGTCGGCGTCGGTGCCGATCCAGCTCTTGTCCACGTTGGCGGCCGAGAGCGTGACCCCGTTTTTGACGATGGCGGGGAAGGTGCAGCCCACCGTTCCCGAATAGTCGAAGTTCTTGACGATCGCTGCGACGACCTCGGCGACGGCTTCGGGCGTAGCGGGCTGAGGGGTCTCGAGGCGGTAGCGTTCGGTCAGCAATTCGCCCGTCTCAGCGTTGACGAGCGCGCCCTTGATGCCGGAGCCGCCGATGTCGATGCCGAGCAGTGTGTGGGAGGGGGATGCGGATTCGCTCACGGGGCCATTATGACGTATTTATTCCCGGGCAGAGGGAACAGCGTAGCGCGTTCCCGGCTGTGACGCGTAAAGTAAATTTTGGAGGCTCGCATGATCTATCAGATGATTGGGGGAACCGAGGTGCCCGCGCTCGGTTTCGGGACCTACAAACTCCTCGGAGAGGACTGTGAACGGGGCGTCCTGCACGCGCTCGAGCTTGGCTACCGCCATATCGACACCGCGCAGGCCTACGACAACGAGGCGCACGTGGGCCAGGCACTAGAAGCGTCGGGTATCGCCCGCGAGGAGATCTTCCTGACGACCAAGGTGCCGCCCGCCAACTTCGCCCGCGACGCGGCCCTCTCGAGCACCCTGGCGAGCCTGAACAAGCTCCGCACGGACTACGTGGACCTCCTGCTGCTGCACTGGCCCAATCCGGACGTGCCCCTAGAGGAAACGCTCACGGCGCTCGTGGAACTGCGGGAGCGCGGCGCGGTGCGGCATATCGGCGTGAGTAACTTTCCTTCTAAGCTGGTCGAGGAGGCGCAGCGTTACGCGCCGATCTTCGCTAATCAGGTCGAGTACCACCCGTATCTGGGGCAGGAGACGCTACTCAAGCAGGCCCGAGAGCAAGATTATCTGCTGACGGCCTATTCGCCCGTGGCACGCGGCAAGGTTCTGGAGGACGAAACCCTTCAGGAGATCGGTCACGCGCACGGCAAGAGCCCCGCGCAGGTGGCGCTGCGCTGGCTCCTGCAGCAAGACCACGTGGCGGCTATCCCCAAGGCCAGCTCGGCAAAGAACCGGGTGAGC
>JBMDWS010000248.1:0-2216 GCA_048594695.1 Truepera sp.
CGCCTCGAGGTGCAGCGCCTTTACCTTGCTTTCGACGCCGACGAAGCGGGCCAGCGGGCGGTCTTGTCGGGTCTCGAGCAGTCCGTGGGCAGGCAATTTCTGGTCAAGGCCATCCGTGTGCCGCACGGTAAAGACCCGGCAGACGCGGTGCTCGGGGGGTACGTCGAGGCCTTCCGCAAGGCGCTCGAGTCGGGCCTCTCCGAAGTCACCTTCCGCTTTCGCAGCGTTATGGCCAAGCACGACGCTGGGACGCTCGAGGGCAAAAAGGCCATTCTGCAAGAACTTCTGCCCTCCTTGCGCCCCCGCGATGTGTTCGACCCGGTTGCCAGCGAGATGCGTCGCCTCGTCATCGACACCCTCAAGATCGAGGGGGCGCGGCTCGACGAGTGGGTCAACGCCCGGACCAAGCGGCAGCTCGACACCACGCAGCTGCGCGGGATGCAGCGACAGGGCGCCAGCGGCTCGCAGCAGGCGGTTCTGGAGCTTGAACTCATCGCGCTCTTGCTGCTCGAGCCCGCGAAGCTCGAAGGGCGGCTCATGACCGTCATGGCGGCGCTGCCGAGTGAGGGCGAGGACTCCTTGCTGCGCGAATTCACCGATATCTGCCACGCCTGCCACTTCGACGACCGCGAGATCTTGCTCAAGTACCGCGAACGCGACGAGGGCCGCGTCCTCTTCGAGCGCCTGTTGACCCAGCAGCAGACCGAGGAGCACCATATCGATATCGACGCGCACCTGACCAAGTCCCTGTCGCGCCTGCGCGAACTCTATCTGTCGGGCGAAAAAGAAACCCAGCGCAAATATCTGCTCGAGCGGATGCAGGAGGTCTCGTCGTACCTGACCGACCCCAACCTGCCGACTGACAAGCTGCAGCACTACTACGCCGAACTCAAGGAGATCAACGCCATGCTCGCGGCCCGCGACGCCGAACGGCGCATGCGCGTGCCGACGGCGTTTGCCAACCGCAAAAAGCGCTAGCGTTCGGGGAAAAGCCTGCCACCCAGCCAGAAGAGCATGGGAAGGGACACGAGCAAGGCCGCCGTGACGCCCGCCCCATAGAGCGCAAAGGGGAGAGGCCCCAGCCAGCCGCGCCCAAACCCGGTGAGGAGTCCCAGCAGTGTGACGGGGAAGATGAGGAGCCCCGCCGTCACGGTTCCCGGCATGAGTTGCCGCCTCGCCAGACTCACCGCGAGGTGAGGGACAAAGACGTTCAGGAACATCGCCAGCATGTAGCCCGCGTGGAGGTATGCGCCCACGCTGCGCGGGCCGCCGATCTGGGCGAGGCCAGCCGTAACGAAAGCTAACAGGGCGACGACGACGAGGGCGAAGCGAAGGGCTCGAGCCCTCACGCGCTGCCAGGGTTCAAAATATGGGGCGAAGCTCGAGACCCCAACCCTTCTTCCAGGTTGTGTACGCTCACCGCAACGGCAAAGAGCCAGCCCCAAAGACTAAACATGCCTGAGTGTAGCCCGGTGCCCGGTGCGTCCCGACTCGCGCTTCCCGGCGTCGGCGATCCAAACTCTGGGGTAGACTCTGAGAAATCAAGCTCTTGAATCGGGCCGCCTCGAGCCACTCGAGTCGCTCTCTCGCGGAGGTAGCGCATGAAGATCACTGTTCTGACTAACGAGTACCCACCGCACATCTACGGGGGTGCGGGTGTTCACGTCGAATATTTGACCAAGGAGTTCCTGAGCCTCGAGGCGGGCGAGATCGAGGTATTTTGTTTTGGTGATCAGGACGTACACGACGGGCCACTGACTGTCGAAGGGGTCGAGCCGAAGGTCAAGTTGGAAGCGCAGGACCCGCGCCACGCCAAGGTTTTGGACACGCTGCAGCGCGACCTGATCATGGCGGGTAAGGCGCACGGGAGCGACATCGTTCACTGTCACACCTGGTACAGCCACTTCGCGGGCTGTCTGGTCAAGCAGTTGCAGGGCGCGAAGCTCGTCCTGACGACACACTCGCTCGAGCCGCACCGCCCCTGGAAGGTCGAACAGCTTGGCAGCGCCTACCATGTGAGTACGTGGCTCGAGAAGACCGCCTTTCAGAATGCCGACGGCGTGGTCGCTGTCTCCGAAGCGATGAAGCAGGACGTGCATGACCTCTACGACGTGCCCTTCGAGAAGCTCGCGGTCATCCCCAACGGCATCGATCCAGACGAGTACTAGCCCACCTTCGACGACGCGGTGCTGGCAAAGTACGGCGTCGACGCCTCA
>JBMDWS010000249.1:0-6029 GCA_048594695.1 Truepera sp.
GCTTACGCACGCCGGGGCGGACGTGATCCTCGCGGGCCGAAATCCTACCAAGGGTGCTGTTTCTGTTGAAAAGATTCGCTCGACCAGACCGAAAGGCACGATCCGCTTCGAGGTACTCGACCTTGCGAACCTCTCGTCGGTCAGGGCGTTCGGTGAACATATGCAGACTAAGCACGAGAAGCTCGATTTCCTCATCAACAACGCCGCCGTGATGGCTCCCCCGCAGCGCCAGCTCACCTCCGACGGGTTCGAGTTGCAGTTCGGCACCAACTACTTGGGGCATTTCGCCCTGACCGCCGTACTCCTAACCTTGCTGCGACAGGGCAAGAACGCACGTGTGGTCAACGTGAGCAGCGTTGCCGCCCGTGACGGGGTGATGAACTTCGACGACCTCCAGTCAGCCCGTCAGTACCGACCTATGGTCGCCTACGGGCAGTCAAAGCTCGCCAACCTGATGTTCTCGCTCGAGCTTCAGCGGCGCAGCGACGCGAGCGGGTGGGGCTTGACGAGCCTCGCTTCGCACCCGGGCATCTCGCGGACGGAACTGATCCCGAATGGCGCGGGGAGGAATAGCCTCCAAGGTGTCGTGCGGCGAGTGCTGGGACCCGTTCTCTTCCAGTCACCCGCCCAGGGCGCACTACCGACGCTCTTCGCCGCAACGTCCCCAGACGCGAAGGGCGGAGCCTATTATGGGCCTCGTGGGCTCGGTGAGACGCGTGGTCTGCCTGCCGTTGCGAAGATGCCGCCCCGTGCCCAGAACATTTCGGAGGCCGCGCGGCTGTGGGAGGTCTCGGAAGGTCTAAGCGGTGTGCGGTTCGCGGATTCCAAAACCTAGGTAGCCCGCTACAAGCTTCTCTACTGAACGAAAAATATATGTAAAAGTGGCAATGGATTTTAGCGATAAAAAGTTCGTCTTCTGTCGCTAAAATCTTATACCGTTCTAACCCCAACTTTGGCACTGTCGAAAAGCCGAATGATAATGAGCTATAGCGGACGTTTCGCGTGTACAGCGTCATATGGCCTGGATTGTCATTACGGTCTGGATCAATGCACCTACCGATATCCCTAAGCAACGCGACGAATTAGTCCTTAAGGCATACTCGATCTGGCTCGCTGACCCACCCGCCGCCGCTCGGATGATGCGTGAACAAGCCCAGGCGCACGCCGCGCGGTTGGCCTGTTTCGAGCAGTGTCTCGAGGATCTAAGGCTTAGTGCTGGCCCGGACTTTGACCGCTTAGGCTCCCCATGGTTTAGCGAGCACGCCGCTCTGCGACGCGGCATCGGGTTCGAGCGCGAATACCTCGCCTGGTGTGAATGGATGGTCGAACGCCTCAGCGTGCAGCCAAATGTTGAAGCGGCGGATGCCAGCGATGAAATGGTGCTGGCTTTTAGTCGCGACCGAGGCGTACGACAAGAAGCCTCATTAGAAAGTGGCTAAGCGAGGGAGTTACATCGCCCGGCGGTAACGAGGATCAGGGTCGGTCGTGGAGCTTGTAAGCCAGCGGTGTTCTAGCTCCAATTTAGAAGCTAAGGTCAAGGAAATCAAACTCACAAAATCGCAAGGACCGTGTGACAAAACATGTTGTCACACGGTCCAGAGAACGCCAGCGCGTTTCTCGAGACCCGTCGCTTACTCCAGATTGAGGAGAACCGCAAAGCAGGAGACACCTGGGGACCATCCGCTCCGGAATTTGAAGACCTCGTCTTCACGACGGAAAACGGGGAATCGATTCACCCACGCAACTTCGACCGGGTTTGGTATGACCTCTTGGAAGAAGCGAGGGTGATGAAGGTCCGCTTTCACAATATGCGGCACATACACGTCTCCCTCCTTCATAAAGCCGGGGTTGAACTCCGCGCTATCTCCGACCGTATCGGTCAC
Organism: Truepera sp.; assembly: GCA_048594695.1. Classification (GTDB taxonomy): domain Bacteria; phylum Deinococcota; class Deinococci; order Deinococcales; family Trueperaceae; genus Truepera. The sequence goes on from JBMDWS010000249.1 coordinate 1,884, forward strand.
ACGGACCCCAGCTTCACCATGCGCCGTTACGCGCACGTCATTGACGACCAGCGCCGCGCCGCCGCAATTCCCCTCCTCGAGTTACTCTCTCGGAGATCTACAGCCCCGAATCAAAAGCCCGTAGGTGCAAAAGAAGGTACAAACCCTCCCCGACGGAGAAAGCTCCATACTTAATAGAGCCTCTTTATTGCGTGCTGCACGTTGTCTAAGGTGGTGGGCCCTGTTGGACTTGAACCAACGACCAATCGATTATGAGTCGACTGCTCTAACCGACTGAGCTAAGGGCCCGCGAATCCCACTTTATCACGGCCCTCAAGATACCGCCAAGTAAACTTCAGGGACATGCGCCGTCTCTTGCTCTTTCTCCTGTTATGCAGCTGCACTCTGTTCTTGGCGCTGCTTTCCTTTGCGCCAAAGCCCCTTCCCGTGCCATTCGCGTCTGTGAAGGTCCAAACGCCCTACGCCAAACAGCCGCTCTTGCGAGAATACGACAGGCTGTTTCGGGCCGAGGTGCAGGGAGACCTAAGAACTATACGCCGCTACGTCAAAACCGGACCACAGGGGTATCTCCGCTACCGAAATCTCTTGAGCCTTGCCCGAAATACCCAGCTCCCGGCAAAAGAACGCCTGGGTTACCTCGAGCGCGTCCTCGCGTATGAACTGATCTCACCACTCGCAAGGGGCGACACGCGCCAGGCTCAGCTTGAGTTAGGTCTTCTTGCAGAGCAGACGAATGCCCGTAGCAAGGCGCTCGCCGCCTACCGCCAGGCGCTGCCGCTCCGGGGAGCCGTTCTCGGCCTACGACGCCTCGAGCCCCGCCCTCGCCACCTCGCCCATATTTTCCTCGAGGAGGGTCACGCGACGCTCGCGCTCGAGGCTTTACGAGGCGTCTCCGCACCTGCCCTCCGCGCACCCGCCCTCGCGGCTTTGGGCGAAGACCCTTTCGCGCTCGCCGCCTACAACCGCTGGCTACTCCGTAACCCCCGGTCCAGCGATGCTCTCGAGGGCAAGATCGCCGTTCTTATCGACCTTGAGCGCTTTGGCGACGCTCGCAACCTGCTCGACAGACTGCCCCCCCACCCGGAACTCGAGGTTGCCCTTGCTGAAGCCCAGGACGACACGGCAGGTCTGATCCGCGCCTACCGGAACCTTATCGAAGCGACCAACGACGACGCGGCGCGCTGGGAGCTGGGGGGACTCCTCGAGCAGCGCGGTACCCCGCGTGACGCTTTGCCGCTCTACGAGGAGCTTGCCCAGGGCGACTCGGATTTGCAGGACGACGCTGCGTATCGCCTCTACACGCTGGAAACCAGGCTCGGCAGAGAGAATATGGCGTATAGAGCCAGAGGGCTCATTCCGGCAGACAGTTTTTTCCAGCGGCGGCTCCAGGTCCCGTTCGTACCGCCGAACGGGACGCTCGAGCGTGTAGCTCTTCCCGTTATCGCCAAGGCTCGAGCCCTCGCGCTAGTCGGTGAACAAAAGGCTGCTGTCGGCGAACTTCTGATCGCTCTCCGTGACGCCCATGACGAAAAGACCACCGTGGCGCTAGCCGAAGCGCTGCAAGCTCTGGGAGAATACGGCGCGTCCTCCGAAGCGGCGCGGGCGTGGATCGAGCGAGGCAGCCGCGCCCTTCATACCTACCAGGCCGCCTACCCGCGTCCCTACCTCCAGACGGTGCGAGCGCAAGCACACGCCCACGCCCTCGACCCGAACTTCGTCTGGGCCGTGATGCGCCAGGAATCCCACTTCTACCCCCGTGCCCTCTCGACCTCGGACGCACAGGGCCTGCTGCAGATCGTCCCGGCGACGTGGAATTATCTGGCAGAACTTCTTGGCGAAGCGCCCGCCGACCCGTTCGCGCCCCCAAACAACATTCGCTACGGCACGTTCTACCTGAGCACGCTGCTCGAGACTTTTGAAGGTAGCCTAACCGAAAGCGCAGCCGCCTATAACGGCGGTCCCGGCTATGTGGGCAGGCTGCTCGAGGAACCTTTTATCCGAAATCAAGACGACTTTCTCCGCTTCATCGACCGCACTGAAACTCGCGAGTATGTCGCGCGCGTCATGCACAACCTTACGGTCTACCGCGCTCTCTACAGGTAGACTCCACAAGGACAATCATGCACGGGAGGCAATGACATGCACGTCGGAATAACAGGTGGAAGCGGCAAACTGGGGCGGGCTTGCATCCACGAACTCTTGGAGCACGGCTATGAGGTCATTAATTTCGATAGCGTGGTCCCTTCAGACCTACCTTGTCCGACAGTGAGGCTCGAGCTGACCAACTACGGACAGACCATCGACGCGCTCGCGGGAACCGAAGACCGCTACAGCAGTCTGGACGCTGTTGTGCATCTCGCCGCCATTCCGGCACCGGGCTTACGGAGCAATGTGGCGACGTTTCACAACAATATCGCCTGCTCCTATAACGTCTTTCAGGCCGCACGAACAGTCGGGATCAAGAACCTGGTGTGGGCCTCGAGCGAAACCCTGCTCGGCCTGCCTTTCGACGAAGCGCCACCCTACATCCCCGTCGACGAGGCCTGCACCCGGCCCGAGTCGACATACTCGATGGTCAAGGGGCTGGAAGAAGAGATAGCCCGGCAGTTCTGCCGCTGGGACCCGAGCCTGAAGATGCTGGGGCTGCGATTTTCCAATGTTCTGAACGAGAACGACTACGCACGCTTCGGCGAGTTTCAGGATGACCCCCTGAAGCGCAAATGGAACCTGTGGGGCTATATCGACAGCCGCGACGGTGCACAGGCCGTGAGGCGGGCGCTCGAGCTGGAAACGACCGGCACCGACGTGTTTATCATCGCCTCGCCCGACACCGTGATGAACACACCCAACGCCGAGCTTCTAGCCGCCGTTTTTCCCGAGGTTCCACTCACACATCCGGTCGCGCCGCACGAAACGCTTCTGTCTATCGAAAAAGCAAAACGCGTCCTAGGCTACGCGCCCCAGTACTCCTGGCGCGACGAACGCTAACCTATGGCAATGGCGGGCTGCAGGCTCGAGCCCGAAACCTTCGCTGCGTGGGAAAAGCACTGGGCCGCTCCCACGCAGCCCTTTTTCTGAGAGATACCCTCAGGCCGCGCTTGCCCAATTGGCCCTATTTGACCCGTGCCGAGTTCCACGCGTCCGGCGTTCCTCTTAGCGTCACCGATACCTTCGCGCTTTACACCATCAGCGAAGCAGCGAGCTGGATGGTCTGGCTGGACGAAGCAACCTGGGGATGCTTGAGCCGTCCCTCACCCACGCGCTGCTTCTCGAGCAGCAAATGCTTGGAAGGGGCGGAATCTTCCAAAAAGACGCGCACGTCGCCTCTTTCTTTACCAGCCCGTTATTCGTCTGGTGGCCGAGCCTGTGGTCACGCCTCAGCTTTTCCGAACGATACACGGCACTCCGTGGTTTTGTCGAAGAAGATAGACTCCATTGCCGCCGTGATGAACTGACCGAGGCAGACTGGCTGTCCATTATAGAGATCCTCCCACATGCAAGAGAGCTGGCCGGAACTTTTCTACCTCAAAGTGGAAGCAACTGATTTGTCACTGTAATGACGGCTTTCGGTGAGCCATCCCTGGAGGACAAATGGGTACAACAAGGGACATTCGAACGCTGGCTTGAGGAGTCCGAAGAGGTTACAACTATGGATCTAGGAACTATTCTGGTGTGGCGAAATACAGACGGTGTCCCTCAACACGCCGCCGTCAGCTTAAGTGGAAGGTTTTAGTGCTTCACAAGGAGTCGCAAGCCTGGTACGCTCCGCGCCAGGTGATGGGTCTACAGGACACTCTTGAACGCTGGGGACTTGGGACACTAGTGCGTTACAAAAGAAAAGCCCCACCTATAAGGTGAGGCTTTACGATAAACCATTGGAGCGGGAGACGAGATTCGAACTCGCGACGTCCACCTTGGCAAGGTGGTGCTCTACCAGCTGAGCTACTCCCGCATACTTAAAGGTATCATCTCACGACTATCAAAGATGATACCTTCAAGATTCTCAAAATAAGATCCCCGCACTGACCTACTTTCCCAGGGAGCTGCCCCCCAAGTATCATCGGCGCTGGCGTGCTTAACTTCCGAGTTCGAGATGGGATCGGGTGGGTCCACGCCGCTAAGAGCACGAAGAAAAAAATAGATGAC
>JBMDWS010000025.1:0-8701 GCA_048594695.1 Truepera sp.
TGCTATGGTCAGACCCATGAAGCGCCTATTTGTGCTGCTTGCCCTGTTGCTCGGCTCATGCTTGCCGTCGGTCTCGACACCTGCTTATTCGCCCGAGGGGGCCTCGAGCACCGGGCAGTTTACCCTTCAGGTTGCTGGGGCCATTGCCAAGACCCTGAGCGGCGTCGCCTACACCACCGAACTGAGCGCGCCGAGCAGCGGCATCACCATCAGCATGGGTGTGAACGAGGGGATGCTGCCCTGCGTGCTGTCGCTGGCCTTCGACCGGGCGCTGCGGGTGGCGACCTACTCGAGCTTCGCCCAAGGTTCGCGGCCCACCGAGCTTTCTTTTAGCAACGCGCTCTACTGCAACGGCGACGCCTGGACGATCGCCGACCCTTCGGGAACGCTCAGCGTCACGCGGGCCGACGATCGCCTCGTGGGGCAGTTCTCCCTGCGCTTCACGTCCGAGCGCGACGGAAGTGTTGTCACGGTGCGGGGAGGCTTCAACTTGGGAAACCCTCGAGCTTAGCGTAGCTGCTTTAAGGGCCGGGGCGAAATGCGCCGAAGAGAACGGCGAGTAGGTCTATCGCAAGGAGCGCGAAGCCTATCGGGACATGGACGCCTACACGGCTTTCGTGACTCACGACCTTTCGGCTCTCTTTGGCTTCGCCAAACCCTACGATGAAAAAACGACGCTTAGAACGAGCATGCTGAGACCGGCAACCGTGACGAGTGTAATCGTGTTAAGCACTGGCTAGGTCAGTACCGGCCTGCTGTTCTTACCTGTTCCCTGCTGGACAGTTAACCGTTGAGGTCTTGGGCCGATCCGGGACGAGGAGGCTGGCATACGTGAACACGAGTCGCGTCTGCGGGAGGCTGATGGGTCCTCGTACCCATTTGTGAGGCTGCCATGAACTTCATTAAACGTAATAGTGTTAGGTTTTTACGTTTTTTAGATCTTTTAATTGTCATAACTATCTCAGGGCGTACGACCCACAAAACCTGGAAGGTGGATTGCCATCTCAACCACACTCCAAGCTGCTTTATCCCCTTTCGGATGCGATGACACCCGGTCCTTAATTTGGGCACTTGGTCTGGGTGGAGCAAGTAGTGCAACCGGCCGAAACCCGAAAGGATGCTGCACCAACGTTCCTTGCGAACCTCACGAGGGGCGCTGCTGGCCGAAATTCTACAGGGTGGTTTTACCGTGAAACACCTCAAACTCGTCTTCATGCCGTTTTTCCTTCTCTTTCTCGCGGCCTGCGGGAGCGTAACCCCAACTCCCGAACTCGCGCCGCTCGGAACGACCCCGGCAGTCTATGGGGGCCGCGCCGTTGCCCTCGAGGCCAAGGCTCTCCTTTTAAGTGCCAAGTTCGCCGACACCGGGGCGCTCCCGACCAAGGGCGGGGCGCTGGGTACGACCGTTGCTACAGCCAGTGTGCCGGGCATCCTGAACGCGGGTGTCCTTCACGCTGCTACCGTGGGTCAGGGGGACCGGACGCTCTCAGAAGCGTCGGTGGCGGGGCTCGCGCTTGGCGTCCCGGGTCTCAGCATCAAGGCAGGGTTTATCGGCTCGAGCGCTGCGACCGTCTGCGACAAGTCGAATAAGGCTACGGTCACGGGTGCGTCCGAAATCGTGGGGCTGTCCGTCAACGGTAAGGCTATCACCGTCACCGGCGCCCCCAATCAGACCATCAATATCCTCGGTCTTGCCAAGATCGTCATCAACGAGCAGAGCGGTTCGGCGAGCGGCAACAAGGGCAGCCTGAAGGTCACGGCGCTTCGCGTCACGACTTTGGCGGGTGTGGATGTTGCTCTTGCTTCGTCACAGGCGTCCATGACCTGCCAGGTCGTCCGCCCGACGTACGGTGACTACATCACCGGTAGCGGCACCATCAAGACCGACTGCGCCGGGGGCTGCGGCACGTTCAGCCTGAGTGCGGGCTACCGCGACGGTAAGCGCTGGGGCAGCCTCACCTACATCGACTCGTCCAAAAACCTGACCCTTCGCAGCACAGGCATCACAGCCTATAGCGCGGTTAACGGTACGACGCGTCTCGTCAAGGGAAGCGCCACGGTCAACGGCAAGAGCGGATTCAGGTTCGAGGTCAAAGTGGCCGACAACGGCAAAGGTACGACCGATACCTTCGAGATCAAGGTTTTTAACAGCGCGGGCACGTTGACCTACACGGCCTCGGGTAAGCTGATCTGCGGTAATCTGACACTGCATAAGGGATCGATACCCTGCGCCTGCACCACGTAGTCACGCTGGACTCCAGCGAAAGGAGCCTGCTCTGGGGCAGGCTCTTTTCTTTTCTCGAGTGCCCAGGCGAATTCCCTATTCGACATACGGTTCGTGCCGCGTTCGGCTAGGGACCGTGGTGCTGTTCGGGAACCCAAGTCATAAGTCATTTCATTATGACTATAAGGGTGTGAACCAGAACCTTGTTCGGGAAAAACTGTACCCTGCTCGCTACCTTTGATATGCGTTGGCCCCGTATAGTCAGCTGTGAAGAAGAAGATCATTATCATCGGTAGCGGCTTTGGCGCACTCGGCGCGGCGGCGCGGCTCCTTGCTGCCGGACATGAAGTCACCATATTCGAAAAGCGCGACAAGCTTGGCGGGCGTGCCTACGTCTACAAGCAGGACGGGTTTACCTTCGACGGCGGCCCAACCATTGTCACGGCACCCTTTATGTTCGATGACATTTTCGCCGCTGCGGGACGGCGGCGTGAGGACTATTTCGAGCTTGTCAAGTGCGATCCCTTCTACCGCATCTTCGACGCCGAGGGGCGCGCTTTCGACTACAACGATGACGAGATGTTCATCTTAAAAGAGATCGAAAAGCGCAACCCTAAAGATAAAGAAGGCTACCTGCGCTTTATCCGTTCGACGAAAGCGATCTTCGAAAAAGGCTTTGTGGAGCTGGCCGACAAGCCTTTCCTGAGCATTTGGGACATGCTCAAGGTGGCCCCTGACCTCATCCGGTTGCAGTCGTACAAGAGCGTCTATCAGTACGCGTCTGGCTTTGTCGAGGACGAGTTCTTGCGCAAGGTCTTTTCCTTTCACCCGCTGCTTGTTGGTGGCAATCCCTTCGACACCACCTCGATCTACGCCATGATTCACTATCTCGAGCGCGAGTGGGGCGTGTGGTACGCCATGGGTGGGACCGGGGCCATCGTCCGGGCTCTGGGCAAGCTGATTACCGAACTAGGAGGTGAAATCTTTCTCAACGCCGAGGTCGATCACATCCTGGTCGACACCAAGTCCGGCGAGCGCCGCGTCAAAGGGGTACGCACCAAGGATCAGCGCGCCTTTTACGCCGACGCCGTCGTTTCGAACGCCGACGTGGCCTACACCTACAAAAACATGATCGCGCCCGAGTACCGCCGCAAGTACACCGACCGCAAGATCGACAGTATGAAGTATTCGATGTCTCTGGTAGTGATCTATTTCGGCACCAAACGGCGCTACCTGGACACTGAACTCAAGCATCACAACATCATCCTGGGCGAGCGTTACCGGGGTCTATTGCAAAACATTTTCAACGACCACACGCTCGCCGAGGATTTCAGCCTCTACCTGCACATGCCGACCTATACCGACCCCAGCCTCGCACCCGAGGGGCATGAGTCCTTCTACGTCCTCTCACCGGTGCCGCACCTGGGGTCCGGGACCGACTGGCGGGTGCAGGCCAAGCCTTACCGCGACGCCATCATGCAGTTTCTGGAAGACAACTACCTGCCGGACCTGCAGGCCAACATCGTGACTGAGCACATGATCGACCCGCTGCACTTTCAGGATGAACTCAACTCGCACCTCGGTTCGGCCTTCAGCGTGCAGCCCCTGTTGACACAGTCGGCGTGGTTCAGGCCGCATAACCGCAGCGAGGAATTCGACAATCTCTATTTCGTGGGGGCAGGGACGCACCCTGGGGCGGGGCTGCCGGGCGTGCTGTCGAGTTCGAAAATCGTGGAGAATCTTATCGGTGGTGCCTGACTGGTGCCAGTACCCCGTTAGTTCCTGTAGCCCGTGATCACGAAGGTATTGCTGACCATCACGAACAGGGTCTGAGTGGCGGCGCCGGGGGCGCTCTGCGCCGGGTTGCGATAGGTGCGGGTGAGGCCCGCTTCGCCGATCTGCCAGCCACTGGTGGGTCGGGCGCGGTAGCGATGGACGATGGCGCTGATCTGCTCGGACGCGGCGCTCGCCGAGGTGTCGTGGGTGCGGCACTCGAGCCCGCTATAAATGGGTCTGAGCTGCGTCAGCAGGCTCTGGCAAGCGCCACTCTGCGGGCCGGAACCCACCTCGGTCATGATGCTGCGGGCGATGGTGGCGGGCACAAAGGGTTCACGGTCGAAGAGGCCCAGGCGAGGGAGCACGAACGCACCCCCGAAGATCACGAGCACGACCCCTACGAGTATCACCCCATCCCGTAGACGCATTATGCGGGCACCACACCGCAGTAGACCATATTGCGGGTCTGCCGAGTTGCTCCTGCCCCTAGTCGATATAGGGAGCCGGGCGCTCCCGGCGGTAGAGCGAAAAGATAAGGCTCAGCCACCGGTCGTGGCCCGCGTGCAGGTCGGGCAGGGCGTTTTCGGCGAAGAAGGCTGCGTCCAGAGTCTCGGCGGTCGCGCCCTCGCCCTCGGTGTTTGGGGCAGGTGTGACGTCGTCCGGCAACTGGCCCAGAAAGATGTGGTGGTAGAGCTGAAAGCGCACCTTGCTATGCCACAGCCTCGAGTCGAGAATCGCCAAAAGCTCGGTAACTTCGGCCTTGACGCCGGTCTCCTCGAGAAACTCCCGGGCAGCGGCCTCGCGGAGCGTTTCGCCGACGTCTACAGCGCCCCCTGGCAGTGCCCAGAGGCCGTTGTCACGCCGCTTGATGAGGAGCACCCGGGAGCACCCGGCCCTCGCGAAAGACCGCGAGGTCGACGCCCGCTGCTGGGCTCATACGCGAGAAGTCGCCCGCGTAGGCTTCCAGGATTTGCGCCGCCGTACGGTCCTCGAGGGCCGCCACGAGCCGGGCGCTCAGCTCGAGCGCCTGACGGCTCCGGGCCTGGGCGTAAGGGTCTCTGTCGTAATGGAACCCGGCATTGGCGAGCGCGCGCAGTTCGTCGGCGATGGCGTAAAGCCCGCTTCGTGTCGTCATGCTTTATCTTAATGGTTCATTTTAGATGTGCCTCACGGCAAAGTCGAGGCGCGCTCGAGGTGGTTTGATAGGGCCGTGGCGCGTAGGTTTTTCCCCTCGCAACGTGTACGCGATTGGCTCTTAGCCTATGACCCGGCGCAGGCGAACCTGCGTCTCGCCTGCCGCGTGCTGCTCTCGGTCGTGCTCGCGCTGGGCCTCATCATCTTGTTTGGACATCTGACCGGGTACCCGGTCATGTCGCTCTCCCTTGCAGTCATCCTGGCCATGAATACCAGTTCGGCTGCCCGTGACCCGCGTCCCCTGGCGCGGCGGGTCACGATGCTCCTGACCCCGCTCCCGGCTGGGCTGGCCGTCACGCTGGCGGCGGTCCTGAACGGGCGCCCACTCGGGGGTGAAATCGGGTTCGTGCTCGTCGCCTGCGTGAGCGTCTACATCCGGCGTTTTGGGCCACGCGGGTTTACCTTCGGGATGGTCGGCTTTATGAGCTACTTTTTCGCGCTCTTTACCCACGTGCAACCCGCCGCACTGCCGTGGGTCTACGCGGCGCTCGTGGTGGGCGCCCTATGCAGTTTGGTGAGTTATGTGCTTGTTCCCGACCTGAGCCTCGAGCGCACTCTGAGCGCGGCACTAGAAGCGCTCAGGGGCCGCTTGCGGCAGTACATGGCAGCGTGTATCGCTGCTTTGCGGAGCGGCGCGGACGGCAATCGCCGCGAGGTGCAGCGGTCCGAGATGCAGCGAGCCGAGGTGCGCCTCGGCGAAACCACCCTGGCGGCCTCTGAGGGCGCCAATGCGTTTTCCGAGGCGTCGGGCGCTGTTGAACTCACGGCGCACTTGCTCGACCTCGAGCTCTCGGCCCGGCGTCTGGGGAGGGTGAGTCTGGACTTGCCCGCCGAAGAGCGGGAGGTGGCGCTGCGCGACCTCGAGCGGCTCCTGCACTGGACGCTGGCAGGGCGCGGCGGACAGCCTTGGGCCACGGATACGCGCACTCCAGCACAGCTGCGCCCCGCACTAGGAGCCCTGACCAACGCCCTGAACGAGCTGCGTACCTTCGACCTGGGGCGGCTCGAGCCCCGCACCGACAAGGCGCTACCGGGACCGACTCCCGCTACACCTGCGGGCCTGCGCCTCACGACGCGGCAGGCCCTGCAGGCAGCGCTGGCCTGCACGCTGGCGATCATGGGTGGTGAACTCATCTCGCCCTCCCGCTGGTACTGGGCCGTCATTACGGCGTTTATCGTCTTTACCGGGACGAGTACCCGGGGAGAAGTGTTCGTGCGGAGCTGGTTGCGGGTGCTCGGGACGTTCGCCGGGGTGGCGGTAGGCGTGCTTTTGGCGATCCTCCTGCACGGCAACCTGCTGCTGTCCTTGGTGCTTATCCTGCTCAGTGTCTTCCTGGGGTTTTACCTCATCCGACTCTCGTACGCACTGATGATTTTTCATATCACCGTAACGCTGGCGCTCTTTTACGGCCTGACCGGAACGTTTAGCCCGGGCCTGCTCGAGTTGCGCCTCATCGAAACGGCCTATGGTGCGCTGGCGGGCGCACTGGCCTCGGCTTTTTTGCTGCCCACACAGACCCGTGGACAGCTGCAGCTCGAGACGCGGGCCTATCTGCGCGCACTGGCCGGGCTGTTCGGTGATCTCGCAGCGCAGGTTCGCGCGGGCAAGCCCATGAGCGGTACCTGGGCGCTCATCCTGGCCCGGCAGTTTGGTCTTTTGCGCGGCGCGGCGCGGCCCCTGCTCCGTAACCCTTTTCGCGGTTCCTGGCGAGAGAGCGTGGCGTACCGGCTTCAGCTTCTCGGGGCGCTCGAGTACGAGGTCGAGGGCCTCTTGCAGTTCCTGCGAACCTGGCCAGCGGGTACGGACGCTGCCGGGACGACTCCACCTTGTGCCCCACCTAAGGAAGCCATCGTTGTGAGGCTGCAGGCCCTGCAGCGCCACTGCGAGGCGCTGGCGGAGGGGCGCACGTCACCGGACCCGCTCTCGGCCCAGTTTGTTTCCGACGAGGTAGAACACGGTGAGGGGACATGCACGGAATTCCTGCTCCGCCTCGAGCGTATAGAAGACCGACTGAACCGCCTCGAGCCGAAAGACCCCCTTGCCGCCCGTCAGCGCCTTTCGCCGCTGCCTGGCTGAGTGCCAAACTTGTAAGCCATCAGATAGTTTGCGGGCGCAGGACGCGTCAGACTCAGGGGCAAGGCGGGCACCCCTTCCTGGTGCCCTTACGCCAAAGGAGGAAACGATGGCTAACCGTGCGCTTAACCGCGACCTGAGGGCATTGAGAAAAGACCTCGACGAGCTTCAGGACCGTCTCGAGGACCTGGGCGAGCATAGCGGCGACGCCGCCAAGCACGCGCTTCGCGATCTCAAGGGTCGGCTCGAGGACAAGCTTCAGGCCGTGTTCAATTCCGACACCGCCGAAGACCTTTCGGATCGGGGCCGCCGCGTGCTGAACCGCGCCGAGGAAGAGGGCAAAAACCTGCTGCACCGCGCCGAAAAGCGTGGCAAACAGGCCTTCTACGACGCTAAGGACAGCTCCCTGGCGAAGCCGACAGCCATCACAGGCGCGTCCGTCGCCGTGTTCGGTCTAGGCTTTCTGGTCGGCTGGCTGGCTGCGCGCCGCTAGACGCTTCAGTCCTTGTGGGGCCGCTTTCGGGCGGCCTTTTTGTTTGGGGTTCCAGGTAAAAACGTTGACCTCATAGCTACGCCAGGGACCGTTTTGCTCTCGAAACACGTGCGTGTGAGCGAGACATGCGCCCGCTGACAAGAAACGAGCACCTGGGCGTGGCTCGGGCGGGGTGTGTAGACTAGGGTTGGATGGACGCACTCGAGATGGTGCCCCTGCGGCTGGCATGTCAGGGGCTGCGCGGGAACCTTTTTACTACTCCCCAGGACGTGGTGCGGCATTTTGGGGCCGTGCAGGCGCAGGAGTACGCGGACGCGAAGTGGGCGCTCGGCCTGCGGCTGCCTGATGCCACCGACGCGGACATCGAACAGGCGCTAAGCGCGGGGGACATCCTCCGTACCCACATCATGCGGCCGACCTGGCACTTCGTTGCGCCCGAGGACATTCGCTGGCTTACGGCGCTCACCGCGCCGCGTGTCCGGGCCAAAATGGCTTATTACAACCGTCAACTCGAACTTGATGAGGAGGTTTTTGTCCGCAGTCATGCCGCACTGGAAAGGGCGCTGTCCGGCGGCAAGGCGCTCACCCGTGGGGAGCTTGCGCGTGCGCTCGAGGCGGGCGGCGTCGCTCCTGCGAAGGGGCAAAGGCTGGGCCACCTCGTTCACTGGGCAGAACTCGAGGCTCTCGTGACTAGCGGCCCCCGGCGGGGTAAGCAGTCGACCTACATGCTCCTCGAGGAGCGGGTTCCGGCGGCAAAAAATCTTGAGGGAGACGAGGCCCTTGCTGAACTGACGCGGCGCTACTTCGCCAGTCACGGCCCTGCGACGCCGCAGGATTTTGCCTGGTGGTCGGGCTTTACCGTGGGAGAGGCAAAGCGGGGCTTGGAGCTGGTCGGTGAAGCGTTGGAGCAGGTGGTCGCAGACGGGCAGACCTACGCCTT
>JBMDWS010000250.1:0-5687 GCA_048594695.1 Truepera sp.
GGCCCACATGATCTTGGTGCCAAAGACCCCGTTAGGCGTCGTACCCACCTCGAACGCGTGCTGCCGCAGCGCCTCGAAGTCGGGGGCGGGCAACTGAGTCTCCTCGGCGACGGGCTGATCGGCGTACCAGCCACCGGCACCACCGAGGATCGGCTCGAACTCGGGATCGTCTAGTAGCGCCCAGACTTCGGGGTTGTTCGAGCGCTGAAAGTAGTCTCTTGGCTGACGCTTGTGGCCCGTCTCGAGCAGCACCTCGAAGTGTTCGGCGGGCTTGCCCGCGATTTCGGTGTCGCCAAGTGCGGCGCAGAGCAGCGTGCTGCCGCTTCTGGGTGTGGCGCAGATAAGGTAAGAGCGTTCAGGGGTCATACACATCTCCTTCGTCCTAACGGGCGGGGGTGAGTGCTTGTCGGGACTAGGGTCCCAGAGTCAGCGTACACGGTTGCAAGTTGCTGGGGATATTCGGGCGCGAGCAGTCTGGCAGCCATTCGGGAGCCATATGCGTCCTCCCAGACCGGGCTAGCCGTGAGCCTCAACCCGCCTCCCCAAGCGCAGGCGGCGGCAAAAGTTCGGCGTTCCAGGCCTCGTAGGCGGCCTTCAGGTCGGCGAATGTGGCGGGCTCGAGGTCCTTGTAGTCCGCCGCTTCATGAATATCCTCGGCGAGGTTATAGAGGTATTCGTCGTCACCGGCACGCAGGTACTTCCAGTTGCCCTGCCGCAGGGCACCCTGGCCCACACGGCTCAGCCGCCAGCCGAGCGTGCGCTCGCGCACGAACTCGCGACCGCCTAGAACCGGCAGCAGGTCCTCACCGTCAAGCGGGTAGGCCGGGTCGGCCTCAGCGCCACCCGCCGCGAGCAGGGTCGCCGTCCAGTCCATCGTGGTAGCGACTTGCTCCGTCACTTGCCCCGCCGGGACGACGCCCGGCCAGCGAACGATGGCCGGAACCCGGATGCCCCCTTCGTGCAGGTCGAACTTCTCGCCGGATAGGGGCCAGTTGTAGGAAAAGCGCTCACCTCCGTTGTCGTTGGTAAAGATGATGAGCGTGTCGTCCTCGAGCCCCACCTCCCGCAGGGTTCCGATGAGCTTGCCGATGTTGGTGTCCAAATTTTCCATCATCTCGGCGTAGGCCTTCAGGGAGCCGCCCCCCCGGTCACCGCCGTACCCGAAGACCTCTTCGTCATACGTAGGCGTGTCCCAGGGCCAGTGCGGCGCGTTGTACTGCAGGCTCAGAAAAAACGGCGCGCTGCGCTGACGCGAGACATATTCCGTGGCGCGCTCGGTCAGGAGGTCGGTCAGGTAGCCTGGACGCTCGACTGCCATATCGTTCTCCCAGAGGTCGGGTACGCCGTCACCATCCGTGTGGCTGTAGTAGTCCACGCCGCCCGAAAGAAAGCCGAAGAACTCGTCGAAGCCGTGCTGATTGGGGCCGAACTGCGGCTCGTAACCGAGATGCCATTTGCCCAAAAGCGCCGTCTCGTAGCCTGCCCCTTTCAGCAGCGAGGCCACCGTCGGGTGATCGGGCTCGAGCCCGACACGCGCGATTCGCTCGCCGAGACCCTCTTTGAAATCGATGGGTTCCTCGAGGCCCACCGACGTGCGCTGGGGATAGCGACCGGTGACGAACGCCGTGCGAGTCGGCGTGCAGACCGGCGCGGCGGCATAGGCCTGCGTGAAGCGAGCACCCTGCGCGGCGAGCGCGTCGAGATTGGGCGTCTGATAGTCCGGGCGACCGTACGAACTGAGGTCCCCGTACCCCGCGTCGTCGATCATGATGTAGATGAGATTCGGGCGGCGTCCCTATGAGGGAGCCGCGAAAGCGAGGCCTCCGGAAAGCGCGCTGAGGGCGGCACTCGCCCCCACGGCCTTCACGAACCCGCGCCTGCTGATGCTGGACATGTAGCCTCCTTGTGGGCTGACCTCCAGCAATCCAGTCGGCAGCCGAACCGATTCACTCTATCATTTTAGTCGGGTGATAAAAGCGTTGCCAGCCACGGGATCTCAGAGGGATAGGTTTAGACTGCCCTCTATGACGACCCCTACTGCCATCTGGTCGCTTCTGGTCGCGGCGCTGCTGGGATTTTTGATCGGCCTCGAGCGTGAACGCAAGCGCGAGCAGCGCGGCTCGATCTTCGCGGGTATCCACACGTTCCCGCTCATCGCCCTGTTTGGGGGCATCTGTGCCCAGATCGCCAGCGACGCCGGGAACATGGTGATCGTGCTGGGGTTCGCCGTTCTCGGCGTCCTCATGGCGCTGGCCTACTGGCGCGAGTCGGCAGGCGGCAAGATCGGCGGGACGAGCGAGGTCGCAGGCTTCGTCACCTTTGGCATCGGGGTGCTGGTGGGCTCAGGGCACTTCGCCGTCGCGGCGGCCGGGGCCGTGATCGCCACGGGCATCCTCTCCGCCAAACCCGAACTGCGAAACCTATCGAGTGCCCTCAGCCGTGAAGACCTCTACGCGACCGTGCAGTTCGCCGCTGTCTCGCTGGTCATCCTACCGCTCGTCCCAAACAGACCGCTGGGGCCGTGGGGCATCTGGAATCCCCACACCATCTGGCTACAGGTGGTGCTCATCTCCGGCATCTCGTTTGTCGGCTACTTCGCAGCCAAGGTTTTGGGTACGTCCCGAAGCATCGGCCTCGGCGGCATTCTGGGTGGGCTGGTCTCCTCGACCGCCGTGACCCTGGCCTACAGCCGCACCAGCAAAGAACGCCCGGCCCTGTCGCCGCTGCTCGTCGTCGGGGTACTGCTGGCCTCGGCGGTGATGGTGCCGCGCATTCTGATCCTGCTGGTCGTGGTGGCTCCCGAACTCGTCCGCTCGGCGCTGCCCCCGTTTCTGACGCTGTTCGGCGTCACGGTTCTCGGGGCGTTCATCAGTTACCGCATGAGAGCGCGCCACGAAACCGAAGCTCTGACGCTCAGCAACCCTTTCGAACTGAAAACGGCCCTCGAATTCGCTGTCATCTTCGCGTTAGTCCTGCTGCTCGGACGCGCCGCGCAGGAATACCTCGGTACGGGCGGCGTCTACCTCGCGAGCGCGATTGCTGGCTTAGTCCGACCCGACGCGATGGCACTGACACTGGGCCAGCAGGTCCAGGCGGGGCTCGAGCCCACGGTTGCAGCACGCGCCCTCACCCTGGCAGTCGTCGCCAACACGCTCTTCAAAGCAGGCGTCGCCGCCAGTCTGGGTTCAAAGCCCTTCGGACGTGCCCTGCTTATCAACCTGCTGGTTGCTGCCCTCGCCGCCGTGGGCGTCGCGTGGTGGGTCACGCTCTAAGCGAGGCGCTTCAGAAGGCTGCTGCTGCCGCTTCTGCGACAGCCTGATCCTGTTCACCCGAGCCGCCGCTAACCCCGACTGCCCCGACGACTTCCCCGTCGGCCACGAGCGGCACGCCGCCCGCGAAAACCATGACGCGACCATCGTTGGATTCCTGAATGCCGAAAAACTGGTCGCCCGGCTGAGAGTTCTCGCCAAGCTCTTTGGTCGAGAGGTCGAACGCTCGAGCCGTCCAGGCTTTTTTATGGGCGATGTCGATGCTGCCCATCCAGGCCTTATTCATTCGGACAAATGCAACGGTGTGCCCGCCGTAGTCGGCAACGGCAATACACATGGGCTGACCGATCTCTTCGGCTTTCTCGATACCTGCTGCGATAATCCGCTGGGCTTCTTCTAGGTGAACCATGTTTCCCCCTGGCACTTTGAAAATGTGATCTGCATATCAATCCTAAACCGCCGCACTCGGGACTGAATGAGAGGCCGCCTACAGCTTCACTTTTTCTCAGCGCTTCATTTGCTAGACTCGGAGCGTGAGTTTGACCGACATGGACATCCGCATCCTCGGGGCAATGCTCGAGAAAGAACGCACCACACCCGAGGGCTATCCGCTCTCGATCAATGCGCTCGTGCTGGCCTGCAACCAGAAAACGAACCGCGAACCTGTCACCGACTACAGCCAGCGCGAGGTCGAGGACGCGCTGCAGCGCCTGCGCGACCGGGGCCTGGTTGCCTCGTCACAAGCCGCCAGTGAGCGCGTCGTCAAGCACCAGCACCGTCTGACCCACGCGTTTGAGCTGAACGCGCAGGACTTTGCCGTGCTGGCTGTTCTGATGCTACGCGGCCCACAGACTGCTGGAGAACTGCGCGGGCGCACCGAACGCTACACGCATTTTCCCGACGTGGCAGCCGTAGACGCCAGCCTCCGCCGTCTCGCGGCCCACAAGCCGCCCCTGGCCCGCGACGAGGGACGTTCACCCGGTCAGAGCCAGTCGCGCTGGGTCCAGACGCTCGGGGCCGACCCGGAGCGACAACGCCCCCGTGTCCGGCAGGCGAGTCCCGATGGAACCGACTACGAGACCATCTACAGCAGCGCTACTGAGAACAGCGGTAAAAATAACGACAGGGTGACGCTCGAGTCCCTCAGCCGCGAAGTCGAAACGCTCAAAGCACAGGTCGCCCGGCTCATGGCCCATGTGGGCCTGGTGGACGGCGACTAGGCGCAGGTAGTGGTAGCCTGAAAGCACTAAGACGCCCAAACTGGAGGCACACGTGAGTCTCGGACCCTTCGAACTGCTGCTAATTGCCGTCATCATTGTTCTGCTCTTCAACACCAAACGGCTGACACGCCTGTTTCGGGCGTTCGGGCGCTCCAAAACCGAGTACCAACGCGGGCTCGAGGAACCTGTAGATGTGGCGTCTCGAGATGTGACGGTTGAGCATGAGAAGGTCAGAAAGTAACGTATTCGCAGTAAACTAGCAGGATGGACATTACGGCGTACAGCGTCACGGATCTGCGTAAGGGTCAAAACTCGCTGGCAGGGCTCGAGCATTTCGAGCTGCGCCGAGACGAAACACTCCCGGCTGAAACCCTCCTGACCCTGCGCCACGCGTCGCTCTACGGCTTCGACGACGGTATGCACTGTGCAATTTTTGTCGAAACCCTGCCAGACGCACTCCTCCTGACAGCTCCTTTTTTCTATCGGGCACAGAAGACTCATGCACGTCGCGTCCTGACCGTTCCTTACAGCACCTTCAACGCGCTGGCCGACGAGCTTCCCGACCCGCCCAACCTCGCACTGCTCTACTCGGTTGGGCGCTGCGGCTCGACGCTACTGGGTAGAGCGCTCGGCGCACTCGGTCGCGTCGTGACCCTTTCGGAGCCCGATGTGTATACGTGCGCGGTCGGCATGCGCGAACCGGACGGCTCGCGGGATCCTGAACTCAGAGCGCTCTTGCGGAGCGCGACGCGCTTTCTGGGACACAGCACCCCGAGCGAAGGTGCCACGCTCCTCCTCAAGTTTCGCGGTTGGTGCCTCGAGATAGCCGACCTCATGCGGCAGGCTTGCCCCGACCAGCAGGCGCTTTTTCTAACCCGCGATCTAGAGGGCTGGATCCGTTCGATGGGTCGTCTTCTCAAGGTCACGGACCCCGAGCGCGAAGAGCAGTATCAGCTCGCGGGCCGAAACACGCTGCTGCACGGCTACCCTAGGGAACACTTCATCTCGCTGATGCGCGCCAGTCCGTATGTACCCGCGACGTGGCTCGAGGACGTTTCGCTCGGCTGGGTGTCGCTCATGTCGCGTTACCTCGACCTCTACAAGCGGGGCATTCTCACTCGCGCTCTCACCTATACCGACCTGACCGCGCAGCCTCGGGAAGCGATTCCCGAGGCTGCCGCCGCGTCCGGCATTCCGG
>JBMDWS010000251.1:0-2572 GCA_048594695.1 Truepera sp.
CCATAAAGTAGACCTGTGCGTCCTGAACGAGAGCCCGTGCGAGGAAGACGCGCTGCTGTTGCCCCCCGGAGAGCTGACTGATCTGCCGACGCGCAAACGTCGCCATGCCGACCTGCTCGAGCGCCCCCAGTGCACGTGCCCGGGCCTGAACGCCGGGACGCCGCAGCCAGCCCAGTTGACCGTAAAGGCCCATCATCACGACATCTAAAACGGTGGTGGGAAAGTCCCAATCGACCGACGAGCGCTGCGGCACGTAGCCGACCTTTTTGCGCTGCTGCGCGTAAGGTTCTCCGTACAAAAACACGTGTCCGGCAGCAGGCCGCACGAGCCCTAGCACCGACTTGATGAGGGTGGACTTGCCTGCTCCGTTGGGGCCGATAATGGCGGCCAGAACGCCGGGGGGCACGTCGAGGTCGATGTCCCAGAGAACCGGTTTGTCGTTGTAGGCGACCGTCAGGTCTTCGATATGCAGCGCGAGGTCGGGTTCATGGGCAGGTGACTTGGGGGGCACAGGATGTCTCACTCTCGTCGAGATGGTAGGGGATCGTCGCTCCAGCGTGCAGTCCAGCCCCCGAGGGCGGCGGGTAGAGGGGGAACACTTCCCCCAAGGGCGTCCGTCAGGGTTCGTGTGTTGTGAACGATCATGCCGATATAGGTACCGTCCGCCGTTCCCGCCTCGCCGAGTGCGTCGCTATAGAGCTGTCCACCGATCCGCGTGCGAACGCCCTCACTTGCGGCGGCTTGCCGCACGGCGTCTATAGTGCGAGGATTGATACTGCTCTCTACGAAAATTGCCGGGACGCGGCGCGAAACGATGGTCTCGGCGGTGCGCCGGATATCGACGATGGCGGCTTCTGTTGCGGTATTGGTGCCCTGGATCCCGGCGACCTCGAGCCCGTATGCCCGGCTGTAGTAGTTAAAGGCGTCGTGCGCGGTGATGAGGATGCGCTGCGCTCTGGGGATGGAACGGATACTCGCCTGTACCCAGGCGTCGAGCGCGGCAAGCTCACGGCGGTAGTTCGCGGCGCGCCCGAGCATGGCAGCGGCGCAGTCCGGCTCGAGCTGTCCCAACGCCTCTGCGATGACGGTAGCGGTGCGCCCCCAAAGCTGCACGTCCATCCAGACATGCGGGTCCCGGCCGTACTGGTTATCGGTGCGGATCACCACGTCCTCAGGGATGGCGGCCTCGGCGACTGCCAGCGTGTTGCGCCGTTCACCGATGCGGCCTAGAAGCTCACCGAACTCACCCTCGAGCCCATAGCCCGAATAGAGGATGAGGTTGGCGCGTCCGAGGTCACGGCTGTCCCGGGCGCTCGCTCGGTAGGTGTGAGGGTCGGTCCCCGGACCCATGAGCGGCCTGACCTCGAGACACGGCCCGGCGACGTTTTGTGCCACATCCGCGATCATGGCGATGGTCGTGAGAACGATCGGGCCGTCATCTTGGGGTACGGCCTTCTGACAGGCACCCAAAAGGAGGAGAAAACTCAAAGCTGTAGCCCTAAACCATAATTTAGGCATACCTAAATCTAGGGGCTGGCGCGTTCTCTGTCAAGCGCAGCGGACGCTTCGGGGTCCGCATCGGCGTAGAGAGAGGCTGCCAGGCTCCGCGCGAGCGCGACGGATCGACCTTCGCAGCCGAGGATTACTGGGCCGTCGAAGGGCGCGTGCTCGAGCACCGTGACGCGTGCGCCAGGACGGAGGCCATGCGCTTCGAGGTAAACGAGTACTTCGCTGCGCTGATCGGTGATCCGGGTCAGGATTGCCTCTTGTCCGACGCCAAGCTCGGTCAGGGGGAGGGCGTGGCTCTCGGGTAGCGTCCCGTCGAGCTGCGGGATGGGATCGCCGTGCGGGTCGAAACTGGGATGACCCAGATGCTCGGCGATGCGCGCTTCGAAGTCCTCGCTGATGACGTGCTCGAGACGCTCGGCCTCGTCGTGAACCGCGTGCCAGGGGTAGCCGAGAGCTTCCGCCAGGTAGGTTTCGATGAGGCGGTGGTGGCGCAGGGTCTCGAGCGCGATCTTGCGCCCCGACTCGGTCAGCGACGCGCCCCGATACTTTTCGTACGCGACGAGATTGAGCTCGGCGAGTTTACCCAGCATCCCCGTCACGCTCGCCGCGCTGACACCGAGTGCGTCGGCCAGGCTTTGCGTCTTCACGCCCTCGCCGCCCAGATCGAAGATGGCCTTGAGGTAATCCTCGATAGCTGAGGAGACGCCGCGCAGGGTCATCGTCCGCCTCGGGATCGGGGTTTAGTCATGCCTAAAGCATAGCGCATCGAACCTGCTCCGGGAAAAGCCTCAGTTGAGCGTGTCACGTACACAACGCGAGTAGCGCGGTGGGCCGTGCCGAACGCTACGCGGTAGGTTTGAAGAAGTCGCCAGACGGAGGCTTGCCAGCGGGACGCGGGCGTGGGTTACCCGTAGACTTCATGACTGTCTCAGGCGCCGGATCTGTCTACCGAGCCGATCTCGTTGACCGAAGCCAAGCCGCGCTCTGCCAGTCGTTCAACCAGGCCCCGGTTCAGCCGGCGGAGCAGCAACGGACCTTCGTAGACGAAACTCGAGTAGAGCTG
>JBMDWS010000252.1:0-11153 GCA_048594695.1 Truepera sp.
GGTCCATTTTGTGCCTCGTCGTTTCGCTAATGCCGCCGTTTTTTCGGTCCGCCTCTTTCAAGTCGTCTGTCTCGAGCTACTCCCCAACGCTTTGAGTGCCGAGTCGACTATCAAATATCTTGAAACCCCTCGATCTGCGGCTTCTCGAGTCGTCCACGATTTCCTTCTGCTCCCCTCTAGCTTTTGGCTTTTGCCACAGCTTTCTCGAGCTCCCCTTTACTCATGGCACTGCGCCCTTTAACCCCAAGCTCCTTGGCTCGCTCGTAAAGTTGACGCTTGGTTTCGGTTTTTCCTCCGGAGGTCGTCGCCTGGCGCGCCTTTTTCGCGGCGGGTGTGTTCTCGATGTACTGCTCACCCTTCCTGCTTCCCTGCTTCTTCTTGCGCTCGGTTGCCTGCTGCTCCCCGTCGCTCAACAAATTCCACGCTTCTGCGGGCAGGTAACGCTTGGTCGAACCGTCCTCCTGGCGCGCCTCAGCCTTTCCCTCTTTCGTCTGCCAGTTTTGGTTGGTCCAAGCCTCTAGGGATTTGGCAGCCTCGTCCTTATCGCCCTTGTAGCCGCCACCGTGTTTCTCGTACGCCTGCACCAGGAGCTGGCTCTTGCGGGCGGACCATTGTCCCCGCTCGCCGCCTTTGTCGGAGGCCTGGATCTCCTCTTTGAGCCTGCGGCGCAGCTCGGGGTCGGTGTACTTCTGCTCGTCGGTCGTCGCGAACACCTCCTTATGTCTTTGTCACAGCCTAAGGGAGGAGGCACAAAAAGACGCTGTGGCGTGCCACATAGACGCCGGGCTACAGCGTCACAACTCCTTGTATGGCGAGCGACCTGAGGCGACTACGCTCTGGCACCTGGGGACGAGTGACGGGGTCAAGATTCGCGCTGGTCGGCGGAGCAGGGAGCCGGATTTTTGAACGCTTCGACGAATGGGGTGAAGATGTCTGTGGGGCGGTCGCTCGAGGCACCCCCGAGCGGGCCTTCATGAAAATCTACGAATATCCTCTGAAACTGGCCTGTCATTGATCTGAACTGCCTGCCGTTTTCGTTGCCGTTGGTCAAACTTTTTATTCGATCTCACACGTGCGCGAAAGCACCCAAGATTTACTTTGCTCACCGACCGGGCACCGTCAGCATGCTGAACATTTTGCAATCTACCTCATCGCTCGAGCCTCTTGAATCGTTTCAAAAAGTGTGCTACCTTCATGACATCTAAAAGAAGCGGAGTTGTATGGCCACGATGAAAGACGTTGCGAGGGCTGCAGGCGTGTCCCTCGGGAGCGTGTCGCACTACTTGAACGAGCGTGTACCTGTGTCTCCGGACAAGGCGGCGCGCATCCAGCAAGCAATCGACACGCTCGGCTACCGTGTCGACCAGAGTGCGCGCTCTTTACGGCGGCGGCAGACACAGAGTGTTGGACTCATTATTCCAGACATCTCAAACCCGTTTTACGCCGAACTCGCTCGAGTGCTGGAACATCGGCTATGGGACGCGGGTTTTCAGACGCTTCTATGCGACTCGGCACACGACGCCAACCGTGAACGGGCGCACTTCCATAACCTGATCGACCGCCGCGCCGACGGAATGGTCGTCATCTACGAGGGCGAGACAAGTGAACTCCCCGAGCTTGCCGCCAGGACGTCCGTACCTGTCGTATTTTTGGATCGCCCCGTGGAGGGACTCGTATCGGTAGCGACCGATAACTACCTGGGTGGGACGTTGGCTGCCCGTCATCTCCTTTCCCTGGGTCATGCCCGGATCGGGGCGCTCGTGGGGGACGGTGGGGTCGCCAACATACGGGCCCGGATGGGCGGATTCACCGAGGCGCTTGCCGCACATGGGTTGGCCTTGGCTCATACCCTACACGGTTCTCAGAATCTGACGCTGGGCGAACGCGCTGCAGAACTCATGCACTTACCCGAGCGACCGACGGCTATCTTTGCCACGAACGACATCGTGGCAGTCGGCGCGTGGCGCGCACTTCTGACGCACGGGTTCCGCATTCCTGAAGACGTGTCGCTCATCGGTTTCGACAACATCGATATGGGGCGTCTGCTCCTGCCACCCCTCACAACAGTTGCTCAAGATATTTCTGCGCTCGGTGCCCGCGCCGCCGAGCTGATCCTACATCCAACCGCACCCGAAGCGCACGCGCGTAGCGTCGTCATCCCGCCGAGACTCATTCAACGGGGTTCGACGGCGGCCCCGCGAGAAAGGAGCGCCATGTAGAAGCTCGATAACCTGCCCGGACCCACTGTGCGTGTCTATTCGGGCCGAACTCATTGTGCTACAGAATGTATCCGTTCTCTTACGCAACAAAGATATCGAGGAAAAAGTGATGAAAATCCGGTCGACCATCGCATCTGCGCTATTTTTGGCAATTCTGCTGGGGAGTGCTGCCAGCTTCGCCCAACCGTCTGGAACCGTGGCCTTCTTGATGCCGGACCAAGGTTCTACCCGGTATGACGAACACGACTGGCCAGGGTTCCAGGCTGAACTCGAGAAGCTTTGTCCAGACTGCACGGCCATCTATCAAAATGCTAACGCCGATACTGCGCTCCAGCAACAACAGTTCAACTCGATGATTGCGCAGGGTGCCACCGTTATCGTACTGGACCCTGTGGACTCGGGTGCGGCTGCCGCGCTCGTCGAGTTGGGCCAAGCGCAGGGCGTGAAGGTCATCGCCTATGACCGCCCCATCCCTGACCGCGCGCCGGACTTCTACATTTCGTTCGACAACGAAGGAATCGGCTACGCGATCGCCGAAAGCCTTGTCAAGCATCTTCAAGGCACTGGCGTAGGGGCAGATCAAGGCGGCGTCTTGCAGGTCAACGGCTCGCCCACCGACGCTGCCGCACAGCTTATCGCCAAGGGATCGCGCGACGCGCTCGCCGAATCCGGTTACACGACGCTGGCCGAGTTCGATACCCCGAACTGGTCGCCACCTGAAGCGCAGAAGTGGGTGAGCGGTCAGATTACGCGGTTCGGTGATCAAATTATCGGTGTCGTTGCGGCGAACGACGGGACCGGCGGTGGTGCTGTGGCCGCATTTAAAGCGCAGGGTGTCGATCCGATCCCTCCCGTTACGGGCAACGACGCCGAGATTGCCGCGCTCCAGCTGGTTATTGCGGGCGACCAGTACAACACGATCTCCAAGCCAAGCGAAATTGTCGGCAGGGCTGCGGCGCAGGTGGCGGTCGCCTACCTAAGCGGCGAGACGCCTGAATCAGATACCACGATCTACGACGCGCCTGCCCAGCTCTTCGTTCCGGAAGTCGTTACCCGCGATAACCTCAAAGCGGTTGTCGTGGATACGGGCATTGTCTCGACAGATCAGCTCTGCACGCCCGAATATGCAGACGCCTGTCGCGAACTGGGTTTGATCGATTAGAAAGTGACTCGAGCGTGCGGAGCCGACAGCTCCGCACGCTGTGGGCTATCGACTGAAGTGTTCACACCATATTTAGTCAAGGAGGGCGTAGTGTGACGCAAAAGCAGACGGCAAGGGCGCCTGGAGATCTCCTTCTCCGCCTCTCGAATTTGTCCAAGAATTTTGGTGCGGTCACTGCTCTGTCCGACATCGAGCTCGAGGTGCACGCTGGAGAAGTTGTGGCACTGGTCGGCGACAACGGTGCAGGCAAGTCGACACTCGTCAAAGTGCTCGCGGGTGTCCATCAAGCGACCTCTGGAACGATCGAATTTCTTGGCAAAGAGGTATCGCTTAGTGACCCGAGTGCGGCTCTTGAGATGGGCATCGCCACAGTCTTCCAGGACTTGGCACTGTGCGAGAATCTGGACGTCGTGGCCAACCTTTTCCTTGGTCATGAGCTGTCACCTTGGCGACTGGACGAAGTGCAGATGGAAGTCCGGGCATGGACTCTTCTCCGAGAACTTGCGGCGCGCATCCCCTCGGTGCGGGAGCCCATCGCCTCGCTTTCGGGAGGTCAGCGCCAGACGGTCGCGATCGCACGCTCGCTCCTTCTGAACCCCAAAATCATCATGCTGGACGAGCCTACCGCTGCTTTGGGGGTCGCGCAAACGGCTGAAGTACTCAACCTTATCGAGCGTGTTCGCGACCGGGGGTACGGCGTGATCCTGATCTCTCACAACATGGAAGATGTACGGGCAGTTGCTGACCGGATCGTGGTTTTGCGTCTCGGAAGAAATAATGGTGTTTTCACCCGGGAGAGCTCCCACGAAGAGCTAGTCGCCGCCATCACCGGGGCAAGCGACAATTCCGTCGCGCGCCGCGCTGCGCGGAAACTCGAGGCTTAGGAGCAGAAAATGTCTAACGAAGGCCAAACGCCGCACCTCGACCGCGCGGATTCACGAGTTCGTCATGACGAGGGGCTCGCCGGGTCTTTCCGCGGTTTTATCGACAGGGTAAAGTCGGGAGACTTGGGTATCTTGCCGGTAGTGATAGGACTACTCCTGATTACTGCCGTATTTACCTATCTCAATCCCGTTTTTCTCGCGCCGAATAACCTTGCCAACCTTTTGTTTGACGCGTCTGCGGTGGGGTTCATCGCGCTCGGCGTCATTTGTGTGCTCCTTCTGGGCGAGATCGACCTGTCTATCGGCTCGATGAGCGGACTCGCCTCGGCGATCATGGGCATTCTCTGGATCAATACGGGCCTCCCACTCCTGGTCGCTGTTCTCGGTGCGGTTGCTGCCGGGGTCGTGACAGGGCTGGTTTACGGCGTGCTGCGCAACCGTTTCGAGATGCCGAGTTTCGTTGCTACACTGTCCGGTCTTCTGGCACTGCTGGGATTCCAGCTTTACATCCTTGGGCCGAGCGGGTCGATCAATCTCCCGTTCAATTCCGCACTCGTACGTTTCGGTCAGTTGCTCATCATTCCCCCTTTGCTGTCTTACGCTCTTGCCCTGACACCCGGCATCTTGATGGTTTGGGGTGACCTCACGACCAGGCGTCGGCGCAGCAAAGCCAATTTGTCTTCAGTGAGTCCCAGCGTGGTGCTGCTGAAATCGGTCAGCATTACCGCAGCCCTGGTGTTCGCTGTCTACTATCTCGAAAGAGGCCGCGGTGTGCCGTGGATGTTTGGTGTCTTTGTCATGGTCGTAGCCATCATGAACTACGCCCTGACACGCACAAAATGGGGCCGGTCGATGTACGCCGTCGGCGGGAACGCGGAGGCTGCCCGTCGGTCGGGAATCGATGTGCGGCGAATCCGGCTGACCGCGTTCATGCTGTGCTCGGCACTCGCGGCACTTGGAGGCGTTTTTTCGGCTGCCCGTCTCGCGTCGTCCAGCCTCCAGGCGGGCACGGGTGATGTCAACCTCAACGCTATCGCGGCCTCAGTCATCGGCGGCACATCTCTTTTCGGCGGGCGTGGATCGGCCTGGTCTGCGCTACTCGGAGTTCTCGTGATTGGTGCTATCTCGAGTGGTCTGACGTTGCTCAATCTCAGCTCGTCGCTTCGCTTCATGATTACAGGTGCTGTCCTCGCTGTCGCAGTCATCGTCGACTCTCTTGCTCGGCGCTCCCGCGCCAGCCACGGGCGCGCCTAGGAACAGGAGAAAAGATTATGGCTCAGCAGCTTGAAGGAAAAACCGCTGCAGTAACGGGGGCGGCGTCGGGCATCGGGCTGGCATGCGCGCGTGCGCTGCTAGCCGAAGGGGCCGAGGTCGTGCTTATCGACCGCGACGGTGACAGGTTAGACATTTTATGCCGGGAGTTGGGCTCGAGCGCTCACGCGTTGAACGTCGATCTGCTTGATCCAGCACAGAACTCCAGCATTGGCGCAGGCGTGGAGGAACTGGTGGGTCCGCTCGATATTTTTCACGCGAACGCAGGTAGCTATGTCGGTGGTGCTGTAGCAGAGGGCGATCCTGATGCGTGGGACCGTATGCTGAACCTCAACATCAACGCAGCGTTCCGGTCGGTCCACTCGGTACTACCCAAGATGATCGAGCGGGGCACGGGAGATATTGTAATGACGAGTTCGGTCGCTGGAATGATTCCGGTGATCTGGGAGCCAATCTACTGCGCCTCTAAACATGCCGTGCAGGCCTTCGTCCACTCATTACGTAGGCAAGTCGCGCCCCAGGGTCTTCGTGTGGGCGCTGTGGCACCCGGGCCGGTTGTGACGGCATTACTCGACGATTGGCCGAAAGCCAAAATGGAAGAGGCTCTGGCTGCAGGAAGCCTTATGCAGCCGGAGGCGGTAGCGGACGCCATACTCTACATGGTCACGCGGCCGCGCAACATTACGATTCGCGATCTGGTGATTCTGCCCCAAAGCCTGGACTTATAAATAGGACTCCAGTCGTCATGTGAGGACAGTCTTTTTGCGAAGAATGGTCGGTCTGTTCACATGGGGTCTGCTCACACAGTGCCTGACCCTATAGTTCTTACACATTCTTGCATCAATCCTGTCAGTCTTCAGGAAGTCGAAGGGTGTCGGCAAAGGATCCGCGCTCTGGAGATGGCGTCGGGCAAAGGGGATGAATGTATGGGACAACAGCGGCATTGCTTCAGCGGGCATCGCAGAGCATTGACTGTAGTACGTAGAGAAGTAGACCTTTCTTGTCCTGTTTCTAAGCGGCCTTTTCCCGCACCTCCTCGAGACTGAGGAGGTGCTTCTTGCCGCGCTGCTCTGCCAGAGGTGGCGATAGACCCCCCCTTGGGCACGCTGAGAGGAGAATCCCCGGAGTTCTCCGTTGTCATGCGTGTCGCCGTTGACGCGTAGGACCGCTTCGCCAGGCAGCAGAGGACGCCCCAATTTGGCCCGTGTGACAGGGAAGACCCGTGCGAGGGTCGGAGCGCTGCTTGTAGCGCGTCTTGAGTCGTTGGCTCCTGTTCGTCCTCTGTGAACAAAACCAAGTTACGCGTCCGCCAGGCTCATGCTTATGTATACTCTTGGCCAAATACGAAGCGCTCCACCGGAGACCAAGGGCCACCCTCATAGTGCCAGAGGTGCAAGCCGAGCGCCTTACCCTCGAGGGGCTGCCAGGTCGCGGACAGTTTTCCGTGAAGCAGCCTGGCTTCCTCATGCGGCACCTTGTTTTGGATCGTGATGTGAGGCCGGTACCCCTGCCTATCTTGTGAGGTGAGCCAACCCCTCCACCTTTCAGCTAGCGCTGCTTGAACCGTGAGCAGCTCGGGGCTCTCCAAAATCACGAAAACGCCTTTCCCCCAATGCTTCAGCTCGGGCAGGACCACGCGAAACGGCTGCCGCTCCGAGCAGATTCGGTTTAGATCTGCTCGGATTGCCTTGTCGTGTTCTGCGGGGAGATTATGAAAAAGAGTCACGTGAGCGTCCAAAAAGTTGCGCTCCGGCGGAAAGTGCCGTTGACGGAGGGTGTTTAGCTCTCTACTCAGCGCTTCGTCGAGGGCGAGTGTCAGGATATAAGGCTGATCCGCCATCTTGTTCTAACTGGAACCCGCGAGAATCGCGTCGATTCGAGTCAGCTCGTCGTCGGTGAACTTTACGCCTACCGCGCCCAGGTGGTGCTCGACCTGTTGGGGATTTTTGGCACCGACCAGCACGCAGGTGATGGCTGGAAGGCGTAGTACCCAGGCGAGAGATAGCTGCGTCAGACTCAGGCCTTTATCCTGCGCCAGTGACGCCAACGCTTTTGCCCTTTCAAGATAGCCGACGAACGTGTCGCCTTGGAACCGTTCCATCTGACTGCGCTCGTCGTCTTCAGGGAACACGTGACTGGGCGTATATTTGCCCGTCAGTAGCCCCTTGGCCAGCGGGCTGTGGGCCAGGATGCCGATGCCATGCTGCTCACAAAAGGGGACGTCTTCAGTCTCTATTTCCCGGTCGAAAAGGTTGTAGCGCGGCTGGTTAGAACTGAAGCGGGCTGTTTTGAGCGCTTCTTTCATCTGATGGGCGTCGTAGTTCGACACGCCCAGATGCCGGGTCTTGCCCTCGCGCTGCAGCTCAGCCAGGGTTGCCATGCTCTCTGCCACGGGGTAGCGCGCGTCAGGACTGTGGATCTGGTAGAGGTCAACGTAGTCGACCCCCAGGGCTCGCAAACTATTCTCCATGGCAGAGCGAATACCCGCTTGGGAGTAGTCACTGCTTACTTTGGTAGCCAAGAAACAGCGCTCGCGGTAGCCGTCCTCGAGCGCCCGGCCCAAAGTGGCTTCGCTGCTGCGGTACCCCTGGGCGGTATCGACCAGGGTGACGCCGTTATCGATAGCAGCGCGGATAGTGTCGACGGCTGTCTGTTCCTCGACATTACCCATGCCACCGCCGAGCGGCCAGGCACCCAGACCTAGCACGGGTATTTCAGGACCATCCTGCCCCAGTTTTCGGTATTCCATGTCGCCTCCTTAGGTTACGGTGCCATAGCTGCCGTATTCAGAGTGTGTCCTGTTCCCGGTCCTCCTCACCCAGACTCAACTGCCCAAATTTTTGCCTGAGGACGTGGCCTGGAAACGAACAGGTTATTCACAGGTTCAAAATAGGCCGTATCTTTTTCCCGCTTTATCAAATCTGTCATTCAGAGCATTAGAGTTGGTCTATGAATGAACAAAGTGTCACCAAACTCCAGGGGGCCATGACGTCTGGGGAGACGACAGCGCATGAGCTGGTTCGAAGGTATCTCGAGCGCGTCGAGGAGATCGACCGGCAAGGCCCGAACCTCAGCGCGGTGATTGAACTCAATCCCGACGCACTCGGCGTCGCGGCGGCTCTCGACGAGGAGCGGCGCGCGGGCCGCGTACGAGGGCCACTGCACGGGATTCCGGTCATGCTCAAGGACAACATCGACACCGCCGACGCCATGACGACTACCGCGGGTTCACTCGCCCTAGAGGGTTCGAGGCCGCGCCAGGACGCATTCGTGGCTCAGAGGCTGCGCGAGGCGGGGGCGGTCGTTCTGGGCAAGACCAACCTGAGCGAATGGGCGAACTTCCGCTCGTCGCGCTCGAGCAGCGGCTGGAGCAGTCGTGGGGGTCAGACGAAAAACCCTTACGTGCTCGACCGTAATCCGTCGGGTTCGTCGTCCGGCTCAGCAGTGGCCGTGGCAGCCAACCTCTGCGCCGCTGCGGTGGGGACTGAAACGGACGGCTCGATTGTCTCGCCTGCGGGCGCTTGTGGGGTAGTCGGTCTTAAACCCACGGTCGGTTTAGTGAGCCGTAGCGGCATCATCCCTATCTCTCACTCGCAGGACACTGCAGGTCCCATGACCCGGTGTGTGGCCGACGCGGCGGTACTGCTCGGCGCGCTAGCAGGTCACGATCCGCACGACGCTGCGACACGAGGGGGGAAGCGTGTCGATTACACCACGTTTCTGGATTTGAGCGGACTGGAGGGCGCGCGCATCGGAGTCGTGCGTAACCTCTTCGGCTTTCACGAGCGCGTGGACGCCATGATCGAAGGGTCGCTGAGCGCCTTGCGTGAGGGGGGCGCAGAACTGGTAGACGTCGAGCTCCCGAGCTGGAGCGATTACGGCGATGACGAGTACACGGTGCTCCTCTACGAGTTCAAGCACGGCCTGAACGCCTACCTGGCAAGGCTCGGCCCAGACGCACCGTTGCGGTCGCTGGAGGAACTCATCGCCTATAACCTCGAGCATAAGCAGCATGTACTGCGCTACTTTGGTCAGGAACACCTGCTCAGAGCCCAAGAGAAAGGGTCACTGGAGGATGACGCTTACCTTGGCGCGCTGGAACGTAGCCGGCGTGTCGCGAGGGAAGAGGGAATCGACGCAGCGCTCGCTGCCCACAACTTGAATGCGCTCGTCGCGCCGACGAACGGTCCTGCCTGGACGATTGACCTAGTAAACGGCGACCGGGCGCTGGGCGGCAGCTCGTCGCTGGCTGCAATAGCTGGGTACCCGAACATCACGGTCCCGGCCGGGTTCGTGGAGGGGCTGCCGGTTGGACTCTCTTTTTTCGGCACTGCCTATCAGGCGCCCACCCTACTCAAACTCGCTTTCGCGTTCGAGCAAGCGACTAAAGTCAGGCGTCCGCCCAGTTTTTTGACGTCGTTATGATCGGTGGGTCGTTGGCCCAAGTCCGGCAGGGCCATCATCATGACTGATCTCCATCACAGCTGAGAGCAGGACAAGGCTTGATGATTTGACCAATATCCGATATAAGGCAGGCACCAAGCCCAGCGGTGAAGCTCCTTCTAAACCGCTCGGTCGAACGTGAATCTACCTAAGCGGAGCTTATTCGGATGCTCCTGGATGTTGATTATTCCCGGAGAGGTCAGTCTCAAGCTGCGTCACTGCCTCGGTACGCGGCACACCTGCGAGTGTCCAAGCTGTCACGGCTAGCACCAGTATGAGACAATCTCCACTTCAGAGCCTCTGAGAGGCCCCAAGCGGGAAGAGTGCCAAAAAGTTCATTTTTATGAACTAATCTGCAGACTAAACTCGAAGCACCTTCTCTCGCCCGGCACATAAACCGTCGGTGTCTCTCCCCCGACCGAAGGTCAAGAGGACCGATATGGACCGACCTAGACCCGAACGGACGATGCATGACGCAATGCTGCAAAACAGTGAGCGCGCCGAGCTCGAGCTGCTGCGCGACGCTGTCGAAGCTGCTACCAACACGATTCTGGTCACCGATCCCAACTTGCCCGACAACCCTATTGTTTTCATCAACGTCGGTTTTGAACGCCTTACCGGTTATTCCCGTAGCGAAGCACTCGGGAAGAACTGTCGCTTTTTGCAGGGTGATGACCGCGATCAACCCGGCATCCAAGAGCTCCGCCGGGCTCAGGCCGAGCAACTCCCGGTGGTCGTCCGGCTGCGTAACTACCGCAAAGACGGCACCTTGTTCTGGAACGAGTTGCACGTCACCCCGGTGTTCAAACATGGCAAGCTGCGTTACTTCTTCGGCATTCAGCACGATATCACCGAACGCATGCGGCTGGAGTCGCTCCTGCTCGAAGCAGAAGATGCCCTGCTGCAGAAAACACTCTTGCTCAAGCAAGAGTTCGCCGACCGCCACGCCTATCTCACGCGGCTGGCGCAGCAGATTCAGCGCTCACTGACGACCATTCTGGGATTCTCCGATGTTCTGGTCGAGGAAACCAAAACGGCGGCCATCGACGATCCGATTGCACAGCATGTGGCGGTCGTCAAGAACGCTGCCCGGACGCTCGAGGTGGATCTCGGCGCCATGCGTTCGCTTTTGGCCGCTGGCCTCGGAAGTGACGGGCAGCCTAGTGCAAATCA
>JBMDWS010000253.1:0-2372 GCA_048594695.1 Truepera sp.
GCTTCTGTTTCTCAGCCTGCCGGGTCTGCTGATGAGCACGGTCGGGCTGCTGCTCGGCGTCGTCGTCACCCTCCACATCGAGAGCACCGGACGCCTCCTCACCGGGACCGCCATGCTGACCGTCCTGTTTACCATCGGAGGGCTCTTGCTGGCCCTGAGCGGCGTGATGCTCCATAGCCTCGGGCACTTTACCGGCAGGCTGCGCGACGAACTCAAGGATCTGATAGGGCCGCACGAGGCCGAACTGGCCCCGGTCAGCGTCCTGCCCTCAAGCCTCCTGCCCGCTCCGGGCGAAAGCAGCAGCGCCTCGTGAAGGACACCCGCCCCCGCCCTCTCAGCGTGGTGATCGTTTCCTACGGGAGCCAGCGCGATCTGGCGCGGCTGCTGCCGACCCTCTACCGCGAGGCACCGTCTGACCTCGAGGTGATCGTGGTCGACAACTGCCCCGGCGACGGCAGCGCCGCGTGGCTCGAGGCGAGCTATCCGGATGTGCGCGTCCTCTCGCTGAGCGCCAACCTCGGCTACGCTGGGGGCAACAACATCGGCATCGCCGAGGCGCGGGGCCAATACGTGCTCATTCTCAACCCGGATACAGCCCTTCACGCAGGCACGCTCGGCGCACTGCTCGAGGCAGCCCAGGCCAACCCCGACGCCCTCATCACCGCCAAGCTGCTCCGGCCCGACGGGCGCCTCAACGCCTGCGGCCTAGAGCTTCACTACACCGGAGTCGTGAGTTGCCGGGGCTTAGGGCAAAAGGCCGAAACCTATACCGCCCTGCATACGGTTCCCCTCGTCTCGGGCGCAGCGCTTATCGCCTCGCGCGAGCTTCTCACCCGGCTTGGCGGCTTTGCCGAAACCTACTTCATGTACTTCGAGGACGTGGACCTCTCGCTGCGGGCAAGGCTCCTCGGCTACCAGCTGCTCTGCGCCGGGGACGCGCCCATCACGCACCATTACCGCCTCGGCCTGAGCGCCACCAAGGTCTATCTGCTCGAGCGCAACCGCCTGCTCACCCTCTTTCGTCTCTACAGCACCCCGACGCTGCGGCGGCTCGCCCCGAGCCTGATCCTTACCGAAGGGCTCATGTGGCTGTTTGCCCTGGTTAAGGGACCGGCCTATATCAGCTCGAAGGTACGCGGCTACCGCTGGCTCTGGCAACAGCGCAGGGTCTGGCAGGCCGAACGCCGCAAGCTTCAGACGGGGCGCATGGTGAGCGACGAACGCCTGCTGGAAGCGGCGTGCACCGAGCTACCCGTTGAGCAGCTCATCCCGAACGCCGCGCTGGCCCGCACGCTTCGCGGGCTCACCCGGCACGTCTACGCTGCGCCCCCTCTCGCCCCCAGGCGCGTGGGATGATCGCCCAGATCACCGCCACGTTTCCACCGTACTGGGCAGGAACCGGCAACGTGGCCTATCACAATGCGCGGCTCCTGCACGAGCGGGGTCACGCGGTCACGGTTTTTACCGCCAAGACTCCGGCAGACGGAAACCTGACCTTTCCTTTCCCGGTGGTGCGCCTACCCACCCTCCTGCGATTCGGTAACGCACCTCTGACTCCCGGACTGCTCCGGCGTCTGCACGGCTTCAGGCTCATTCATTTGCACTATCCCTACATCTTTGGTGCCGAACTCGCACTCCTCGCGGCGCGGCTCTACGGCATCCCGCTGGTCGTGACCTACCACAACCGCCTGAGTGAAGATAAACCGCTCAAGCGCGTGCTTTTCGGGGTCTACAACGCTACCGCTGAACCGGCCCTGCTGCGCCGCGCGGCGCGGCTCCTGGCGGTGCGCCGGGATCATTTTCTAAGCCTCTTCCCCGACCCGCACTACCCGGTCGAAGAACTCAGCAACGGTGTGGATACGGACCTTTTTACGCCCCAGGACAAAACCTGGGCGCGAAGCGCGCTCGGGGTGCCCACCGATGTCCCGACCGCGTTGTTCGTGGGCGCGCTCGATCAGGCGCACCGCTTCAAAAACCTGCACGGGCTGCTGGACGCGTTTGCCCGGGTACCTTTGGGGAACGCCCGGCTTCACGTCGTCGGGGACGGCGATCAGCGCGCCTCACTCGAGGCCCACGCCCGTGATCTGGGCCTCGCCGGGCGCGTTCGCCTTTTCGGTGCTTGCCCCCCCGAGGCGCTCCCGCTTCACTACAGCGCCGCAGACGTAACCGTCTTGCCCTCGACCCATGTGGAGTCGTTCGGGTTAGTGATCCTCGAGTCCCTCGCCTGCGCCACGCCTGTCATCGCCACCAATCTGCCGGGGGTTCGTACTCTTGTCAAAACACAGGCACCGTGCAGCGATGGCCTCCTCGTCCCACCCCGCGACCCGCTGGCGCTAGAGCACGCACTGAGGGACATGTTGAGCCATCCTGAA
>JBMDWS010000254.1:0-2964 GCA_048594695.1 Truepera sp.
AGGCTACCTGAACGGCACTATTGTCAACCGGACTCGCTTACCCTCCTTTATCGTCACGCTGGCTTCGCTCTTTATACTGCGCGGTCTGACGATCGGCGCGACGCGGCTCATCACCGGGCGCACGCAGGTTTCGGGCCTGAAGGATTTGGCCGAAGCCGACCCGCTCGCACGGCTCTTTATCGGTAGCCTCTTCGGAATTCCGGTGTCGGTCTTCTGGTGGGTGCTGCTCGCGGCTATCGCCACCTGGATCCTACTCAAGACCCGGTCTGGAAACTGGATCTTCGGGGTGGGCGGCGACGCGGAGGCAGCGCGCAACACAGGTGTCCCGGTCAACCGCGTCAGGATCGCTCTGTTTATGGGTACAGCGGTTGCCGCAACCCTCTTCGCCGCGCTGCAAGTTTTGGATTTCGGCTCGGCCGACGTAACGCGCGGCACGCAAAAGGAGTTCGAGGCCATCATTGCTGCAGTCATCGGTGGCTGCCTGCTCACGGGCGGTTACGGCTCGGCCATCGGAGCGGTTTTCGGGGCACTCATTTTCGGCATGGTGCAGCAGGGCATCTTCTTTACCGGGGTCAATACCGACTGGTTCCAGGTGTTTTTAGGTGCGATGCTCCTGATCGCCGTCATCTTCAATAACTTCATTCGCCGCCGCGCCACGGAGGCAAAATGAACGGGGGCCAAATGACAACCCAAACTGCGCCCCTCATCGAGGTACGCAACCTGACCAAATATTTCGGTTCGGTGATTGCGCTGCAAGGCATTTCCATGACGGTAGGCGCGGGCGAGGTCATGTGCCTACTCGGGGACAACGGTGCAGGCAAGTCCACCCTCATCAAGACGCTCTCGGGCGTTCACAAACCGAGTGAGGGCGAGATCCTTATCGAAGGGCAGTCCACCGAGTTCCGTTCGCCCAAGGGTGCGCTCGACGCCGG
Source organism: Truepera sp. (assembly GCA_048594695.1). Taxonomy (GTDB): domain Bacteria; phylum Deinococcota; class Deinococci; order Deinococcales; family Trueperaceae; genus Truepera. The sequence goes on from JBMDWS010000254.1 coordinate 933, forward strand.
CATCGCCACGGTGCATCAGCATTTGGCGATTCAGCCCCTCATGAGCGTGACGCGCAACTTCTTTATGGGACGCGAACCGACACGCGGCTGGGGACCGTTTCGCGCCTTCGATCTCGGATTTGCCGAGACGACGGTACGGAGCGAGATGCAGAAGATGGGTATCGACGTGCGCGACCCCTCGCAGGCCGTCGGCACCATGTCCGGGGGGGAGCGTCAGTGTATTGCCATTGCCCGGGCAGTTTACTTTGGGGCCAAGGTGCTGATTCTGGACGAACCGACTTCGGCGCTCGGGGTCAAACAGGCTGCCGTGGTCTTGCGCTACATCGCCCAGGCCAAGGCCAGGGGTCTCGGCGTCATCTTTATTACGCATAACGTCCACCACGCCTACCCGGTCGCCGACGCCTTCACCATCCTCAAGCGGGGTAAAAGCTACGGCACCTTCAGAAAAGCCGACGTGACGCGCGAGCAAGTCCTCGAGATGATGGCAGGCGGGCAGGAACTCGACGCCCTCGAGGCCGAAATTCGCGAGTTCACCCGCAGCGACACGGCGGCGCGTGGCTCCAGCCCTTCGGCGCAGCGCGCACCCTGAGGCTATGTCACAGGTCTCCTCCCCCGTTCGCGTCGCCCTCGTCGGGGCGGGTCGGATGGCGCAAACACACGCACGGGCGCTCGCCTACGTGCGCGGGCTCGAGCTGTGCGCCGTTGCCGATGCCGTACCCGAAAACGCCGCCCGCTTTGCCGAACCGCAGGGCGTTCCGGTCCAGACCTACGACGCGGTGCTGGCCGACCCCAGCGTCGACGCGGTGCTTATCACCACCCCGACCCCGACGCACGCGGCGCTCATCGTGCAGGCCGCCGAGGCAGGCAAGCATGTCTTCGTAGAGAAGCCCGTGGCGGGGACGCTCGAGGAGACCGAGAGGATCGTCGGGGTCCTCGAGCGAACCGGCGTGCAGTGTCAGGTCGGCTTTCAGCGCCGCTTCGACACGGCTTACGCCGAGGTCAAGCGGGCGCTCAGCGCAGGCGAACTCGGGCGCGTCTTCACCTTTCGCGGCGTGTCACGAGACCCCGCACCACCGCCCCTGGGGTTTCTTCGCACCTCGGGCGGGCTCATGGTCGACCTGGGCATTCACGACCTCGACACCATGCGTTTTCTGGTAGGTGAGGTCGCGGAGGTACGGGCAGTCGGCTCGTCCGCGATGATGCCCGAACTCGCCTCGTATGGCCTCTTCGGCAGCGCCGTGGCCACCGTCGTATTCGATAACGGGGCACTCGGGACGCTCGAGCTGGGCCTTCACACTCCCTACGGCTACGAGATTCGCGCCGAGGTACTGGGGGAACGGGGCAGGATGCACCTCGAGATGGACGCGCCCCTCCATCTGACCCGGTACACGGCAGCAGGCCACACAAAACGCCCACCCCAGAATTTCGAGGAGCGGTTCTTCTGGGCCTATGTCGCGGAACTCGAGGCCTTTGCACGGTGCTTGCAGGAAGGTCGCCCCGTGACGCCCGACGCCACCGACGCCACCCAGACCCTGCGGCTCGCCCTCGCGGCGCAGCACTCGCTGGAATCGGGTGAAGCTGTATCCCTCTCATCTTTCGCGCCCGAAAGCGCTAAGGTGAAAGCGTGACTATAACTGAACGCCAAACGCAGCAGACACCGCGCGGGGACACCCTGCGGCTGACCGTCGCTCAGGCGCTCGTCCGGTTCCTTTCGGTGCAGTACACGGAACGGGACGGCGTGGAGCAGCGCCTCATCGCCGGAACCTGGGGCATCTTCGGGCACGGCAACGTCGCGGGGCTCGGGCAGGCCCTCGCCGAAACCGACCCGGACGTCATGCCCTTTTACCGCCCCCAAAACGAGCAGGGGCAGGTCCATATCGCGGCAGCTTTCGCCCGGCATCACAACCGCCTCTCGACGTTTGCCTGCACCGCCTCGGTCGGACCGGGTTCATCGAACATGGTGACGGGCGCAGCGCTCGCCACCATCAACCGCTTACCCGTGCTGCTCTTGCCTTCGGACTTTTTTGCCAAC
>JBMDWS010000255.1:0-2397 GCA_048594695.1 Truepera sp.
ATGAAGGTGAGGCCCTTAACCTCGAAGGCGAAGCCCCGGTGGCTGATGGGTTTCATCTCGAGTGTGGAACCGCCGCCGGTGCGCTCTCTGCGGGGCGGACCGCTGCGGCGCATGGTGTCGCGCAGGGCGAAGGCTAGGGCAGTCAGGAGTTCGAGGTCGACGCCTCTGGCCTGATAACCTCGGGCAGCATTTCGACTGTTTCGTGCGTGTGCTTGCAGCGCATGCACTGTCGCTTCCGAATAAGACAGGGTGCCGATGGGGTTCCCTCCCGGGTGACCGAACGCACCTTGAAGTCTTCCGAACCGCAGCGCGGGCAGGGAAGCTTCGGCACGTTTTTACCCGTCACGGCGTGCCGGACGGGCGGTGGTAACGTCTAGGTTGACAGCTTGCGCACCACAATAATACTTGACAGAGCCGTTTTGGTCTACAGGACAGCTCACGCGAATACCCAAATGACGATATTTCGGGTTTTTATATAGTGCATGTGACGCTTCTTTCTCGTCCTGTCGTTGCCGTTCGGTCATTAGAGTCATGCCAACACCCTCTCGATCTCCGGCCAATCCCGCTCTCGCCATTCATAGACTTGCGCTCCGGTGTCCACAAATGCCCGCAGCCAGGCATCTTGCTCCGGGGTCACGCGGTTGTCGCCATGCTTGAGTTCGGCGATTACCTGCCGGTGGCCCCGTAGCATCACCAAGTCGGGGAAGCCAGAGACGGAACGTCTCGAGTCGAAGGTGTGATAGCAGAGCCAGCCTCGAGACTCGGCGTAGGCGATGACGGCGTCTTGAAACTCGCCTTCTGGTCTACCCTTACGCCTCAAGACTCCCGGCAAGTTGTGAGGTCGGGACTCGAGGAACAATTCGGGGTTACGCCGTTTGACGCTCTCTGAGGCGTTGGCAACGAAATCGGTATGTTTAGGCATCCGACTTCCTTCCAGCTGCGGCATGCTGGTCCGACCTTTCCGAAGCATCGCTTGCAGTCGTGCTAGTAGGTACTTGCGAAAATCGAACTATGTACGGTTTCAAGACGCTGGACCTGACTGAAGAAGAGGAGAAAATCTTAAAGCTGCGTAAATCCGGATACTCAATAAGGGAAATTGCCGAAAAACTTGGAGTGACCAAAAATCGAGTTGCATATCTGAGAAGCCGAGCGACCGAGAAGCTACAAGCACAAGAACGTTTGAAAATCGAGGGAATCCGTAAAATTCGCTTTTGATGCTTGCACGCTTAGCTTTAGGAGACTCCTCAAGCCTCTTCAGATCACTAACCCTGCTCTGTTCCCTCTGCCGACTAAAACGTGATTGTGAGCCCGAACGGTGGTTTGTCTCACGTTGCCGTCTATGCTCCCGGTACGGGGGTAAAGCATGTGTAACGAGACGAAGCAAGCTCAGGCTGTCGATCTGATGGCAGAAAACCTTGTGACGCATTTGATGGCAAGGCTCGAAGAAAAAGGCATTCTGAGTAGCGAAGAGGTGGACGAAATCTGCACGCTTGCCGAGCGCGATACACAAAAAGACGAAATGTCGGGCAAGTTTGCTGACGCAGCCGTGGAATAACGTCACTACTTCTCCAGTCCGTCCCGTGTGTCGGACGCCTCTGGATCGGTCCGATTACCCGTCAGCACCCGCGAGCGTCTTAGGCACACGGTCGGAAAGGCTGCCAGGCTATAGCAGGTGCATCCCAACCCGCACGATTCACGCGCAGGGACTTCTACCAGCAGGCCGTGGCGGACCAGGAGTTGCTCAAGCCCGTCCGTGTCGGGTACCCGCTCCTCAAGAAAACTGTTGGTGATCTCCTGAGCGAAGGCGCGGAGGGTATCGCGGTCCCTGTAGGCGCGGCGGTCCGAGGCGCTCATGCCTGTCCACTTAGCGCACGACCCCTTGCAGACCGTGCTGTAGCGCACAAGTGAGCACGAACCCGGAAGGTTCTACTTGAGGATCTTCGGTGTACCCAACGACAACCGTTGATCAAGGAGGCGCTTTCATGAAGCTTTACGAGTTTCGCTTCGTCGGCGATGACCAGCCTTTTATGACCCAAGAACTGGCTGAAGAACCTGTGGCTGGTGAGGCAGTGACCGTCGAGGGTGTAACCTACGCCGTCGAGGGCGTCGATCCGACCCACTGGGGTCAACCCGTCGTGGTTTACGTCTACGATCCTGACGGGCTTTAACCGAAGAAGGCCGTGGCCGCTTTTGGATGTGCGCGCTTCTAAAGTGCTCATGACAGGTCCAACAGTCTCCGGCCCTCTGCTATCCAGTCGCTCCCATACTGCTCAACCATCGCGAGGGCGATAAGCGCCTCATCATGCTCGGTTGCCGGAACCGTCACCAGCCGTGTTTGCGAGTACCGGGCGTCCATACCTCGGCCGCGAAGGTGGATGCACGCTTTGAAGTCGGCGC
>JBMDWS010000256.1:0-5541 GCA_048594695.1 Truepera sp.
AGCGCCCGCGTGTTGAAGATTCCCGCGTCCTCCGTTTTGGTCAGTTCGAAATCGTGATTGATCGAGAGGCGGCGCATGACCTCTTTAGACACCGGGATCGAGTCGTGGCGGAACCCGGCAGTTTTGCTAAAGAGCAGGACGCGCATCCCCTCGCCGGTGACGCCCTCCCTGGCGGGTAAATAGCCTTGGAACTCGGTTTCGTCGTAGGCAGGTACGGCTTCTGCACCTGTGCCGCCGGACATTGCGCCACCGGACATTGCGCCCCCAGACGCGGCACCCCCTGACTGATGCTGCGCCTGGGCAAAAAATAGTCCGCCCAGCAGGATAAAACCTGTCAACATTCGCTTTAGTGTCACGTGGATATTCCCCCAAATGGTTAGAAAAACATGGTCATAAAAACGTTATTAGTGCAGCGTAGAGAACCGTAGCTCGAGCCCCGTCTGGCGTTACGAATGTTCTGGACGAAGGCTCGAGCGATACGTGCCTAAGGCTTACTGACCGAGGACGCCGGGCAATGCCTGGCTCAAAAATGAATAGGAGTCGGCGATCGTCTGATAGTCCGTGGGACTGTCGTGCTCGACGATGTACACCTGCACCCCGGCCTCGGCTGCAGCCGGAAGCACAGCGTCCCAGTCGACAGTGCCACTTCCCACCGTAGCAAAGCCGCCTTCGTCCTCGCCTTCACCCTCGGGATAGTTATCCTTGGCGTGAACCGAAATAACCCGTCCGGCGTGTGCGCGGAGCAGCTCTGCCGGATCTTGCCCACCCCGTTCGATCCACGCGATGTCTGCCTGCCACATCAGGTTCTCGGGGTCGGCTGCACCTAACAGGTGGTCGATGACGAGCTGACCGTCGATCTCTTCCATCTCGAAGTCGTGGTTGTGATACGCAAGCTGCATGCCCGAGGCTTTAAGCTCCGCGCCGATTTCCCCGAGCTCGGCGCCCAGCGCCGCCCAACCTGCGGCGTCTGTTGGCCTGTCCTCTTCAGCAAGGTAAGGCATGACGACTGTGGTGTTACCGACAGCCTCGTTAAAAGCTACGACGCTCTCCAAATCGTCACGGAGCGTTGTGATGTCCACGTGCGAAGAAACAACTGACAGCCCCGTTTCCTCCAGCAGTGCGTTCATTTCGTCCGCGCTCAGGTCGTGTGTCCCGACAGTTTCGACCTGCTTGAAACCCGAATCTGCGGCAAACTGAAACTGCTCTTCGGTCGTGCCGTAATCACGCAGCGTATACATCTGCACAGCTATGGGCAAATCCGCCGTACTCCCGCCGGACGTATCCTGAGCACCCGCGTTAGCGAGAAGCGCCAGCACAGCTACTACGCCAACCCACCCCTGTCGAATCATGGCTACCCCCTGAGTATGGCGACAGCGAAGCGTGCTGCCACCTTCCACCCGGATCACCGGATGGCGAGAAACGTTTGTCTGAATGCCTGAGTTTGACTGTAGCGACTGCCCGAGTGCCTGGTCAAGGCCGATGAAAGAACAAAAATGGGTCAAAGTTCTGGTTATGCAGACCCAGCAACACCGAAACAGTCCAAGTTATGCACGCTTTTACACTGTAGTCAACGCCATTTAGACCCGTTTTAGGTCGAAGTCTGACCTTGACAGGTCTTTAGAAGTCACTCTATAGTCAGGGTCTACAACGGTTTATGAGAGTGTCCGGGCGGAGCGTCGGCGTGGCGAGATCGTCGCGCCCTGCGCGCTCGAGAGGGGTGCCATGGCTTTTGCCGAAAGACAGCGCAGTGATCTCGGGAGTAGCGCCACGGCGCTGTTGGGGCTCCTGTCAGAAGACGAACGCGCTGTTCTGGGGTACTTGCTCCGGCGTGGAGAAGGTTCTCGCTCCGAGATCGCCAGAACCCTCGGTTATTCCAAAACCAAAAGCAACAGCCTCATCGCGTCGCTGCTCGCCTCGGGTCTGCTCTCCGAAAGCGACGCACTCATTTCGACGCAGGGGCGCAGCGCCTCGGCCCTGGGACTACGGCCGGACCTGGCTTACGTGATCGGCATTGACCTCGGCGCGACGAGCGTGACACTCGGCCTTGCCGACAGCCACCGCCGCCTGCTCGCCACGCGCTCCGGCCCGCTCGACGTGCGTTCCGGGCCGACACCGTGCCTGAGTCATATCACCACTATGATCTACGACCTGATCGAGGAGGCGGGCGTCGCCGCCGCCGACCTCGCAGCCATCGGCATGGGCGTACCGGGACCCGTCGAGTTTCGCACGGGCCTCCTGATCGCGCCGCCCCTCATGCCCGGCTGGGACGGCTACTCGACCCGCGACCATTTGGGAGAGGAGTTCGGCGCAGCAGTCTTTATCGACAACGACGTCAACGTGATGGCCCTCGGCGAAGTCTGGAGCCGCCCGGAATCCATTTCCGACGCCCTGTTCGTCAAGATCGGTACGGGGATTGGTGCGGGAATTCTCTGCCGGGGCGCGATCTACCGGGGTGCAGACGGCTCGGCGGGCGATATCGGTCATATCTGTGCAGATCCGGCGGGGCCAGTCTGTCACTGCGGCAACGTGGGCTGTCTCGAGGCCATCGCGGCAGGGCCAGCCATCGCCCGTAAAGCGAAAGAGGCCGCACGCGCCGACGAAAGCGAAACCCTGACCCAGATCCTGCAAGAGACCGGGCAGCTCACGCCCGAGGATGTGGGTAAAGCCTCGAGAGAGGGCGATATCGTCGCCAACCGCATTATCAAGGCAAGTGGTGAAGCCCTCGGGCAGACGCTCGCGGCACTCGTCAATTTTTTCAATCCCGAACACATCATCGTCGGGGGCGGAATCACCAAGGTCGGCTACTTGCTTCTCGCTTCGATCCGGCACGCTATTTATCAGCGGTCGCTGCCCCTCTCGACGCGTCACCTACAAATCGAATACTCGCTTCTTGGTGACGCGGCGGGCGTAACGGGCGCGGTCGCGCTGGCCTGGCAGGAACTGCTGGGTGCGCCCTACACCAAAGAGCAGAGGACAATGCAATTCGCAGGAGGTTCTTGAGATGTTCGAGGCCAGACATATCGCCAAGGCGTTCGGCCCGGTCCGGGTCTTGCAAGACATTTCCCTGACGCTTGAAAAAGGTGAGGTTCACGCGATTCTGGGTGAAAACGGGGCGGGCAAATCCACACTCATGAAGATTCTTTCAGGCTATATGCAACCGACTTCCGGCACGCTGACGCTCGGCGGGAACGAAGTCGTATTCCGGCGTAGCCGCGAGGCCGAGGCCGAGGGAATCGTCCTGATCCACCAGGAGATCAACCTCGCGGACGACCTTACCGCCGAAGAGAATATTTTCCTCGGCATCGAAAAACATAGCGGGCCGTTTGTTCGGGACAAGGAGATGCGCGCTGAAGCCGCCGCTGTTTTGCGCGAACTCGAGACCCCCATCGACCCGCGCCGCCGCGTCGGTTCGTTAAGCGTGTCGCAAAAGCAGATGGTCGAGATTGCCAAGGCCATCACCCGCGACGTGCGTGTGCTCCTGATGGACGAACCCACCGACGTGCTGACCGGCAAGGAAACCGAGGTTCTCTTTAAACTGATTCGCCGCCTCAAGAGCCAGGGCGTCACGGTCGTTTATATTTCGCACAAACTCGAGGAGGTCGCCGAGATTTCCGACCGCGTATCGATCCTGCGCGACGGCAAACTCATCACCACCCAGCCGACCGCCGACCTCACGCAAGACGAGATGGCCAACCTCATGGTCGGGCGCGAGCTCTCGGATATGTACCCGGAAAAACGCACGCCGGGTCAAGAGGTCGTCTTCTCGGCTGAACACATGCGCGTGCCGGGCTGGGCCGACGACGTTTCGTTCGAACTTCGGCGCGGCGAGGTTCTGGGGTTCGCGGGGCTCGTTGGGGCGGGGCGCACCGAACTCTTCGAGGGCATCCTGGGGCTCCGCAAATCGAGTGGCACCCTTACACGTAGCGGCAAGCCCCTTACCCTCCACAAGCTCAAGGACGCGGTCGACGCCGGTATTGCCTACGTGAGTGAAGACCGCAAAGGCAAAGGCATCCTGACCGACATGGCGCTGCGGCCCAACCTGACGCTGCTGGCGCTCAAGAAGTACGCTGACCCTTTCGTCAAGCTGGGCGAGGAGCGGCAGGCGCTGGAAAAGGCCGTCGAGACGTTTCGCATCCGCGTACCCAACCTGAGAGCGCTCGCCCGCTCACTCTCGGGTGGCAATCAGCAGAAGCTGGTGCTCGCCAAGACGATGGAAGTGACGCCGGATATCCTCATTCTGGACGAACCGACCCGGGGCATCGACGTCGGCACCAAGCGGCAGATCTACTTTTTCATTCAGGAGCTGCTCGCAGAGGGCAAATCGGTCATCCTCATCTCGTCGGAGCTGCCGGAAATCGTCGGGCTCGCGCACCGCGTCGTGGTGATGCGTTCGGGGCAACAGATGGGCACACTCTCCGGCGACGAGGTCAGCGAGCAGGAGATCGTACGTTACGCGACCGGCCTCAAACGCACCTCTCCGTCAGACACCTCCCGTCAACACCCCTCGAAAGGAACCCATGCAGCCAGATAACAGCGTCCAGAGCGTTGCCCGTGGTGGTGCTCGTTTCGACATTCGCGCCCTGGGGCCACTTCTTGGTCTTATCGCGCTGTTTGTCGCCGGAGCCCTCCTCAACGACAATTTCTTGACTCAGACCAACCTTTTCAACGTCCTGACGCGCAGCGCGTTTATCGGCATCATCGCGGTCGGCGCAACCTTCGTCATCATCTCGGGCGGCCTCGACCTCTCGGTCGGCTCGATGGCGGCGTTTATCGCGGGTGTGATGATCATCGTGATGAACCAAGCCGTCGGCACGTTCGGCGCAGGCGTGGTCACGGTACTGATCGGCATCGGCGCGTCGCTTGTTCTGGGCGTCCTTGCGGGGCTCGTCAACGGCCTCACCATCACGCGGGGCAAGATTGCCGCCTTTATCGTGACGCTCGGGACACTCGGCATTTACCGCTCGCTCGTGACGTATCTTGCTAACGGGGGCACGCTGTCGCTCGATTTCAACGTAAGGACCGTCTACGGTCCAGTCTATTCGGGTGCGTTTCTCGGGGTGCCCATCCCGATCTGGGTCTTCGCGGCGGTCGCCATCATCGGCAGCATCATCCTGCACCGGACACGCTTTGGACGCTACGTCTACGCTATCGGCTCAAACGAACGGGTGGCGCGCTACTCGGCTATCAGCGTGGACCGGGTTCAGACCCTGACGTACGTGTTGCAGGGGCTCTGCGTTTCGGTCGCGACCATCATCTACGTGCCGCGTCTCGGTTCAGCGTCGGCAAGTACGGGCGTCCTGTGGGAACTCGAGGCCATCGCCGCAGTTATTATCGGCGGCACTGCTCTGCGCGGTGGATCGGGCCACATCTGGGGCACGGTCGTCGGGGCCATCATGCTCTCGACCATCGGCAACGTCTTAAACCTCACGGGGTTCATCAGCGAGTACCTGAACGGTGCAGTCCAAGGGGTCATCATTATCGCCGCTGTCCTCCTGCAGCGCCGGGGAGGCAGCGATGAATAACCCTCGCCTGTCGCTGGTA
>JBMDWS010000257.1:0-18524 GCA_048594695.1 Truepera sp.
AAGGCTGGGCGCAACTCGGGCAGCCGCGCAAAGTCCACGCGCTTGGGTTCTTCGTCCTCACTCACAGTGACGCTGCCACGACGCCCCGACACCTCGACCGGCACGAGTTCCTCACCGAAGCGCCCCTCTGCCGTTGCCTCCTGCGCCAGACGATACGAGCGCTCAGCGAAAGCGTCCTGGATTTCGCGGCTGAAGGCGTACTTCTGGGCACACAGTTCGGCGCACGAGCCCATGTGCTTGTCGCCGTACGGGTCCCAGAGGCCATCGTGAATCATGTGGTCGAGGATCTCTTTGTTGCCGAGGCGCAGGCCCGCCCGCGCACCGGGCAGCAGGTAGGGGGCGTTACTCATCGACTCCATGCCGCCTGCCACGACGATGTCAGCGTCCCCTAGCGCGACCGCACGGTAGGCCTGAATGAGGGCCTCGAGCCCGCTCCCACAGACCTTGGAGACCGTCACTGCCGGAACGCTGTCGGGAAGCCCGGCGTAGCGCACCGCCTGACGCGCCGGAGCCTGCCCCACCCCGGCAGGGAGCACGTTGCCGAGATAGACTTGCGACACGCCCGCACCGCTCAGGCCCGCCTGCTGCACCGCTTCACGCACGACGACAGCGCCGAGTTGCGAGGCCTTGAGGGGTGAGAGCGCACCCTGGAAGGCCCCAAAGGGCGTTCGTACCGCCACCGCGATAACGACCTTCATGCGGGCCACCCCTTTATGGTTGTCTTCATCGTTCGAGTATACGCGGGCGTTCCCTGCCGCCTGCACGGCTGGTTCAGACAGTGGGCTCGGGCAGGTGCGCTCCGTTCCGCGTGCTGCGGATGAGGTCGCGCTTGAGGGTCCAGAGTGTATCTGAAAGCGACACGTGATAGATGTGCGGGTTTACCAGACGCCGCACCCCCGAGTTGAGCGCCGCCACATCGCGGGTGCGCTGCTCGCGCATCGCCGGAATGTCCGGCAGGTCGTACACCAGGCGGCCCTCGTCCCAGATGGGCTTCAAAAGTTCTTCGACGCGGCTCACTGCGCCCGGCGGCAGCACGCGGGTCTTGGCCGGGTCGGAGGGGTGGCGCAGCAGGAGGCGCTCACCCACCTTGGGGGTCTCATCGGGCGTGGTGAGCAGATCGGCGGTGGCGTGGTTGCGTGCGTCGTAGATACGCCATGCGCGCTTCTGGCCCGGATTAGGCACCTTATCCCTCGAGTCCGAGAGCTTGATAGCAGGCTGCCACTGCCCCGCCTTATCGATGGCTACGAGCTTGTAGACGCCGCCCAGCGCCGTGTCCCCCTCGGAGGTGATGAGGCGCGTGCCAACCCCGTAGACGAGGCGGCGGATGATGGCTTCGGGCTCGAGCCCGTACGAAGGCGCTTCCTGGGTAATCTGCGTCAAGATCTGCCAGATGACGAGTTCGTCCAGGTTAGAACTCAGCGTGATCGTCACCTCGGGAAAACCCGCTTCATCGAGAAGCTTGGCGGCCTGGATGCTCAGATAAGCCAAATCCCCCGAGTCGAGCCGGATGCCCACAGGCTTATGTCCTTTACGGCGCAACTCTTCAAAGACCGTGATGGCGTTGGGCACGCCGCTATTTAAGGTGTCGATGGTGTCGACGAGCAGCAGGCACTCGTCCGGATAGGTCTGGGCGTAGGCCCGAAAGGCCTCGAGCTCGCCCAGACCCAGCGCCACGAAGGCCTGCACCATGCTGTGCGCGTGCGTCCCCTTGGGTGGAAAACCCAGCACGTAGGAGATGCCCGTGTTCGAGGTAAAGTCCGCGCCGCCGATAAGCGCCGCCCGCGTGCCGGCGTTCGCCCCTCGGTCATGGGCGCGGCGCACCCCAAACTCCAGAACGAGCCCACCCCGCGCACTCTCCTTGACCCGCGCCGCCTTGGTCGCAATCAGGGTCTGGTAGTTGAGCTGCGCCAGGAGCGCAGTCTCCAGAACTTGCGCCATGATGAGTGGCCCCTCGACCACGGTCAGCGGCTCGCCCGGATGCACCACTCGGCCCTCGGGAATCGCGTGCAGCGTCAGGCATTCGAAGGTGCCATTTTTACGCAGGTAGTCCAGAAAGTCGTCGCCGAAAAGCCGCTCGCCCGTGCGCCCGGTCAGGTTGCGCAGGACCTCCAAGTCGCCCTCGTTGACCCGCGCCTCTTTCATCCAGTCGAGCAGCCAGCCCAGCCCAGCGTTGACACAGTAGCCCGCCTGATGGTCGCCGTAGTTGGGGTAAGAGCGAAAAAAATGGTCGAACTGCGCCCGCGTCTCCCCCATCCCGGCCCGAAAGTAGAGCTGGGCCATGGTGAGCTGATAGAGGTCGGTAAAGAGGAAACCCTCAGCGAGTCGTTGCTGCGTTGCGTTCATGGCCCTAAGCATGGCATATCGGAGGTGTGGGTTGCCGAACCTCCATACGTTTGCAGGCACACGCCATGAAGCGCCAAATGCGCTATAATAAGCGCATCGTCATGGTAAGGATTATCTTTGTCGACGCATAGACTGCCCGGGAGTGTGTGGCGCTGAACGTCCCCTTCCAAGAGCGCGTACCGCTGGGTACGGTTTTATTCCTGCGACAATTCACGCACCCTGTCACGTTTAACGTCACGCCAAATCGTTATGGCCTGACTGCGCTGTGCGTCACATCAGCCCTTTCGGGGCCAGCTCATTCCTCTGGAGGAACCCATCAATAAAGTCCACGGCAAGCTTTCAGGTCTCAAGAACTCCGAAATCAAGCGCCTTTCGAATCTCTACCGCCGCCGCCTCGACCCGGAGGTCACCGTGTCCCTGGCTTACGCTCGCGACCTGGGTGATTTAGCCCTCGAGCTGCGCAAAAACGTCTCGACTCTGGTCGACCGGCGCGGGCGCGTCGTCACTGTCGCTGTCGGCGACGCTGCCGACACACCCCTGCCGAGCCTCTCCGGTGAGGCCGAATCGCGCCTCTACGGACTGCGGCTGATCCACACCCACCTCAAACCGGGCGGGCTATCCAACGCCGACCTCTCGATGCTGTTTCTGAACCGCCTCGACGCCATGATTGCCGTCGATGTACATGAAAACAACCGGGGCCACACCGAGGTTGGACAGGTGCACCTGGCTCAGGTCGCGCCGCCGGACTCCGAAGAGGAGGACTGGCTTATCGAGCGGCCCCTCAGCGCCCGCGAGGCCGAGGATATCAACATTCTGGAACGTATCCGCGCGCTCGAGGAAGAATTGACGCGCTCTGCCGGAGCCCGCGAAACCAAACGCACCTCGCAGGAGCGAGCAGTCCTCATCGGACTCAATACAGGTGAAAGCACCTTCGAGAGCGATTCGCGGCTCGCCGAACTCGCTGAACTGGCCCGCAGCGCCGGGGCCACGGTCGCGGTAATGAGTAAGCAGCAGCGCACCGCCCCCGACCCGCGCACCCTCATCGGACGCGGCAAGCTGCAGGAACTCGTCTCGAAGGCCTACCACGAGGACGCCGACCTGCTCATCTTCGACCGCGAACTCAACCCCGCGCAGGCCCGCGACATCGCAGAGGAGACCCGACTCAAGGTCATCGACCGGACGCAGCTTATTCTCGACATTTTTGCCCAGAATGCCCGGGGCCGCGAAGCGCACGTGCAGGTCGAACTCGCACAGTTGCAGTATCAGGTCACGCGCCTCGCCGGACGCGGGCGGGCCATGAGCCGCCTTGGCGGGGGGATCGGTTCGCGTGGACCGGGGGAAACCAAGCTCGAGGTCGACCGCCGCCGCATCCGCGACCGCATCACGGCGCTCGAGGCCGACGTTGCCGAAATCAGCCGCCGCCGCAGCGAGGGCCGTAAGAGCCGTACACGCTCGGAGGTGCCCGTCATCGCGCTCGTGGGCTACACCAACGCGGGCAAATCCACACTCTTTAACGCGCTCGCCAAGGCCGACGTGCTGAGCCAGAACCGCCTGTTTGCCACCCTGCGCCCGACCACCCGAGAGGGCTGGCTGCCGGCTCTGGGCAAATGGGGGGCCAAGGCGCTCTATACCGACACTGTAGGGTTTATTCGCGACCTGCCAGACGAACTCATCAACGCCTTTCGGGCCACCTTGGAGGAGCTGCACGACGCCGATCTGCTGCTGCACGTCGTCGACGCCGCGACCCCCGGCGCGCCCGACCGGGTCGACGCGGTCAACCGGATTCTTGACGAACTGGGGCTCGAGGTGCCGCGCCTCGTGGTCCTCAACAAAGCCGATATGGCAGAGGGCACGACGGTGCGCGAACTCGGCGGTCGCTACGACGCGCTGGGTGTTTCGGCCTCCACAGGCGCGGGCCTGGATGATCTCAAGGCGCTCCTAGCCAAGACGCTCGAAGGAGACGCGCACATTCCGTTGCCAGAGAATCCGGAAGCCGCTTACGGCCTCGCAACCTCATACGACTAGGTTTGAAATAGTCTTGAGAATACCCGCTGTGCCCCGAAAGGGTGCCCCGACAAGACCGTTGGGGCACCCTTTTTTGAGACTCAGTTTGTCCATCGTTCTGTAAGGACAAAACTCGCCAAAGAGTCCATACTTTCGGCACAGGTTGCGCACTTTTTGCAGGCTTCATGAAGACCCATCGGGACACTTTCCCAAGGTGCTGGCAGGCTTCTTACGGTAGGATGCTAAGGGTGAGGCGTATTCACCCAGCTGTTCAAGAAGCACTCCGCGAAGGTCGTGCGGTCGTGGCGCTCGAGTCCACGGTCATCACCCACGGCCTGCCGCGTCCGCAAAACCTGGCTCTCGCTCAAACCCTGGAACGCACCGTCCGCGACGCGGGCGCCGTTCCGGCAACCATCGGTATTATCGGCGGTGACGTTGTTGTCGGCCTCTCCGAGGCTGAACTCGAGCACCTCGCCACCACCAGCGCCAGCAAGGCGTCCCTCTGGAATCTGCCCGACATCGTCAGCAAACGCCTCGACGGCGGTCCGACCGTCGCTGCGACCCTGCACCTCGCCGCGCAGGTCGGCATCAAGGTCTTCGCCACCGGCGGCATCGGCGGCGTCCACTTCGACGACTTCGACGAATCCGCCGACCTCATGGCGCTCTCCCGGCATCCGCTGATCGTCGTTTCGGCCGGGACCAAGTCCATTCTCAATCAAGCAGCGACCATGGAGCGCCTCGAAACGCTGGGTGTCCCTGTCGTCGGCTACGGCACCGACCGTCTGGCCGGATTTCACGTGCCGGAAACCGATCTGCGTGTCCCGGCCCGCTGCGACTCACCCGCCGAGGTCGCCCGCACCTTTCAGGCGGCCCGCGCTCTGGGCTTGCCAGGCGCGCTGCTCGTCGCCAAACCCGTTTCGCAGGGCCTCGAGCACGCCGAAGTCCGGGGCTGGCTTACGACCTCGCTGCAAGAAGCCAAGCAGCAAGGGTTCTCAGGCAAGGACCTGACGCCCTTTTTGCTCACGCGCTTCGCGGCCCTCTCAGAGGGGCGCGCCACACACGTCAACTTGCGGCTCTTGCAGGAAAACGCGCGCTTGGGGGCAGAAGTTGCCCTCGAGCTCGCTCGCCCTCTCGCCCCCAAAGCTTAAGGAGCCATCATGGACGAGTTGCGCACGACGCACGGCTTGCAGCGGCCCACGCAGAGCCCTACGGGCCGCCGAACGACCCGCACAGAAACAAGACTGAGCCGCCTCGGACAGACGCTCCGAGAGGCGCGTGAAGAAAAAGGGCTCGAGCTGCGCGACCTCGCGGTTTTGACCAACGTCCGGGTCATGCACCTGGAGGCGCTGGAACAGGGCGATTTTCATAACCTGCCCGAAGACCCGTACGGCAAGAACTTCGTCCGGCTCTACGCGCAGGCTGTCGGGCTCGAGCCCTCGCGCACGCTGCTCCTCTACGGCCAGGAAAAACGCGCCGCTGCGGGCGCTGCTCCGACCCGTGCTGCGCCGCCGTCTCTCGAGCTGCCTTCCTCCGTCGCCGAAGCGCGGGCGCGCTTCGACAACCCGCGCCTGGTGCGCCTCGGAGGGCTGCTCGTCAGTCTACTGCTCGTGGTCGGGGTGGTGCTGCTGGCGCTCTGGGGCTTCAACCGCCTAATGTCGCGGGGCGGCTCGAGCGACTTCACTACTCCGAGTCCCGCCACCGAAAGCTCGGCGGCACCGGATTCTGCTCCGGCTACGACGGCAGCACCTGTCGCCGCCTCACAACCCGACGCAGCCAGTCCCGGCATGGTGCTCCTCTCGCTCCGCACGACACCCCCCGGCGCAGAGGTCAGCATCGACGGCTACCCCTTCGGTCAGAGCCCCATCACCGACGCGCCTATTCGGGCCGGACAGCGCACGCTCGAGATTACCCGGGCCGGTTACAGGCCCTATCAGGGCACGCTCGAGCTGAGCGGCAACCGCCGCCTGAACTTCGTCCTGACCCCGACAAACGGCGCAGTCCCGACAGCACCGGATGCGGCAACGGGTCAGGCAGCGAATCAGGTAACCGTCGCAGTCTTGCAGACAGCCTGGCTCGAAATCTACGCGGGCGCGGCCCGGGGCCAGGGCGAACGGCTCGTCTACGAGACTGCCAACCCCGGCGACACCTTCGTCTTCAGCGCGCCCGTCTACGTCTATAGCGGCAACGCCAGCGGCGTCAGCGTGACACGAAACGGCCTGACCCGTCCGCTCGGCGACGGCGTCACGGGTCAGGCCTACCCTACCGAGTAGCTCAGGGCTTCAGAGTCGAGCGCACGAAAATCTGTGTGAACCGGTCGTCTATTGGGAACTGGGAAAACGCGTAAGCTTGTCGCATGAAGCGACTCCTTATCTTGAGCCTGTTGCTCCTGGGCAGTGTGGCGCTCGCTCAGGACTACACCTGGGAAAACGTAGTCCAGACGGTCGACATCCGGGCCGATGGCTCGGTCCTCGTCCGTGACGAGCGCACACTCACGACCGACGACGATTTTGGTGAGGCGTTCGTCTGCCTCAACCTCGCCGCCGGGGAGAGCGTTACGCTCCTAGACGGCGGCGCGATTTCTCCTGGCCCCGCCGCACGGGCCTACACCCAACCTTGCGAGAACGGTTCGGGCGGCACCGAACTCGTCGTGGCGCAAGATTCCCGGGTTGATGAACGGCGGGTGTTCTGGCGCTACCGCCTCGAGGGATCGCTAGACGTCTACAGCGACGTGGTGCAGTGGTACTGGAAGATTCTGGAAGAAGAGCACCCGCCGGTTCGGGGCTACGACCTTACAGTCACAACTCCTGGTCCGATGCAGGCTCCCTTCGACGCTTTTGTGCACCGCCTCGGCAACCGAGAAACACCCACAGTCGACCTCTCGAGCGACCGCCAGCGCCTTACGGTTCGCTACGACGCTATTCCCGACAACACGGGCGTCGAAATCCGCTACTTCATGCCGCCCACGCTCTTTACCCTTAAAGGTCAGGAACCAGGCTTCGAGCGGTTGCTGCAGGACGAAGCCGAGGTCGCCAATCTCGAGCAGCTCCAGGCCGAAGCGCAGGCTAGGCGCGAGCGCGTTCAGCGCAACCCGCTCTGGGCGCTCCCGGTTCTTCCTATCCTGGCGCTTCTGGCAATAGGCGTCATGCGCGGCGCCCAGCGCCGCCGCGACACAGAACCCGAATCGATGCAGTATCCCTTCGAACCCCCAGCCGACCGTCCCCCGGCGGCGGTCAGCTACTTCACCTCGAAGATGAGTACAAGTAACAGCTCGCCCGCTTTTCACGCGACCATCATGGATCTGGCGCGGCGCGGCTACGGCACCTTCGACGCCAAGGGAAACAAGTTCAACATGCGCCTGAGTGGCAAGGACGACAGCGAACTGCTGCCCTTCGAGCAAGACGTGCTGAATTACCTCAGGCGGGCCGCCGCCAGCGACAGGCGCAGCGACCCGGACTACCTCGACTTTAGAGAGCTGAAGCGTTACTCGGAGTCGAACCTGAGCCGCTTTCTCAGTTCGTGGTGGAACGATGTAGGGCTCTGGCTCAGCCGGGAACTCGGGGGCCCTCGGCTCGACGGCGCGAGCGTCCGAAACGCTGTGCTCCTTCTGGTGCTAAGTATCTTCTGTACCGGTGGTCTATTTATCGGGGGTCTCCTGACCCTCGGGCTCCCCCAGATCATCCTCTTCGCGGGCGCTGCCGTCAGCCTCATTCTCGGCTTTACGGCGCTCTCGAGGCTTCCTATGTGGCGTAAAGAAGTAGCGCACGAAGCGCTTGGCTGGCAGGGCTTCCGCCGAACCCTCTCGGACTACACCCAGATGAAAAATGCTCCCGACGACTTTTTCAAACTGTGGGAGAAGTACTACTGTTACGCGGCAGCGCTCGGCGTAGCGGACAAGTTTCTCAAGAACATGGCCCGGGCCGCGCCCGAACGTGGTGACACCACCTTCAGCACCGCGCCCCTGTGGCTGGGCAACATGGGAGGCTCGAGCCTGAACAGCCTAAGCGACGTCACCAGCTCGCTCAGTTCGCTGAGTAGCGCCCTCAGTAGCGCCGGCGCCTCCGCCTCGTCGGGTGGCTCTGTTGGCGGCGGCGGTGGCGGCGGTGGGGGGGGCAGTTCGGGTGGTCGCTAGAGGGTCATCCGCTCAATGATCTGGTCTCTCGCTCTCGCCTCCCTACGCCTGCGCCCGCTGAGGACCTTTCTAACCGCGCTCGGTATCGCCGTCGCGGTGGGTTCGACGGTTATCTTTCTTTCGCTCGGCGAAGGGCTGCGCCAGGTTTTTGCCCAGGAGGTCGGCAGCATCGGCCCGGACATTCAGGTAAGCTACGGCCCCTTCGACGCGACCTCCCTATCGGCAGTACCCGCGTTGCCGCTGCGTTTTGCCCGCACGCTTCGCGCTCAGGGTGACCGCTACGGGATTACCGGGCTCACCCCGGTCATGCTCTACGCGCGCGGCGGGTTCAGCCCGAGCAGCGTCTTTCTCTTTCAGGGACTGCCCCCCAATACAAACCTCGGCGACCTCTACGTCGGGTATGAGCGCGTTCAGGGACGCAGCCTGAACGCTCAGGACACGGACGCCCGCGTCGCCGTCGTGGGGGCGCAACTCGCCGAGCGCAGCGGCGTCGGTGTGGGTGACACGCTGCGCCTCAACCCGGACAACGCGTTTAGCATCGTGGGCGTGGCACGTTCGGACGGGGGACTGATCGACAACGCGGTGCTGGTACCACTCGGAGCGTTACGACAGGCGACCGGCATCCGCGACAGGGTGAGCTTTTTCGCGCTCGACCTCGCCGAGCCAACCCGCGCCGCCGAGGTTGCTAAGAGTCTTGGTCGGGCTTTCCCGCAACTTGGCTTTCAGACGCGCGGAGAAGTTTTGAAGGTACTCGAGCGCGGCCTGCAGATCAGTGATGTGGTGCGGCTCGGCATCAGCGCCATCGCGCTCATCGTCGGAGCCATCGCCGTGGCCAACACCGTCCTGATGAGCGTGTTCGAGCGCACCCGCGAATTCGGCGTGATTCGGGCGCTCGGGGCCAAACCGCGCTTTCTCTTCGGCCTCGTCCTCTCGGAATCGGTGCTGCTGAGCCTCGTCGGGGCGGCTTTCGGCGTCCTGCTCGGTCGCCTTGGCATCGTTGCCGTCAACCGTATCGCCGAAGCGCAAATTGGGCTCGAGGTCGCGGCGCTCACCCCGCGCCTCGGTCTCTTTGCCGTGGCTATCGCCTTTGTCATGGGTCTGCTCTCGGGGCTCCTGCCCGCGGCGCGGGCAGCCCGCATCCCCATCGCCGTCGCGATGTCGCGGGAGTGAGGGCTATGCCGAACGACCAACAGAACAACGCGGCCAATAGTGCGCCGAAAAATGTGCTTGAAGCTCGGGATTTACGCAAGGTCTACGATGAGCCGGGCGGTCAGCTCGTTGCACTCGAGGGCTTTACCTACAGCTTCGCGCCGGGGGCCATCACCGCGATCATGGGACCTTCGGGTTCGGGCAAGACCACACTGCTCAACCTGCTCGCAGGTCTGGACGTACCTACATCGGGCTCGGTCAGCCTCGGCGAGACGATCAGCACGCTCCCCGAAAGGCGACGGGCCGAGCTGCGGCTACACCGCTTCGGCTTCGTCTTTCAGTCGTACAACCTCGTCGCGGTTCAGAACGCCTGGCAAAATGTCGCGCTGCCTCTCGGGCTCGCGGGGGTCGGAGCGGCGGAGCGCAAGGAAAAGGCGCTGGCGCTGCTGGGACGCTTTGGCCTCGAGGCCCGCGCCCATCATCTGCCGCACAAGCTCTCGGGCGGCGAGCGTCAGCGGGTGAGCGTAGCCCGCGCCCTGGCTAACGATCCGGACGTTCTCTTCGCCGACGAACCCACGTGCAACCTCGACTCGAAGAGCGGGCGCTCGGTCGTCGCGGCCTTACGCGGGGCAGCCGAGGACGGCCGCACGGTCATCATGGTCACCCACGACCTGCGCCTCGTCGATGACGCGGACTGGGTGCTCGAGCTTTCCGACGGGTCCTTGCAGCGGGCCTACCAGACAAGTCGCGGCATATAATCCTCGAGTGTCCTCCAGCCCTGAATCTCCCCGCTTCAATGCCGCCCAACTCGGTGCGCTCCTCGCCTTTTTAGGTGTCGCTCTAGGCGCGTTCGGCGCGCACGCCTTGAGCGGCACGCTTACCCCCGCACAGCTCGAGACCTACCAGACCGCTGTACGCTACCAGATGTTCCACGCACTCGGCTTGCTGGCGCTCGGCGCGTTGCCGCCGCGAGCACAGCGGGCCGCACCCTGGCTCTTTTTCGGGAGCCTCGTCTTTTCCGGGAGCCTCTACGCACTCGTGTTTTCCGGGGTTTCGCTTCTAGGCGCTGTAGCTCCGATCGGCGGCGTGCTTCAGCTTGTCGGCTGGGCGATCCTCTTTTTTAGCCTCAGCCGGAAGTCAACCTAGAGAAACCCGCCGTATAGACGACAAAGGTCCCGCCGACTAAAGCCAGCGGGGCCTTTGTTTTGCACGTTTTGAGGGACGTGGGCGCTTACGCGTACTGCGGGTCCTGACCCTTTTCCTGAGGCTGAGCCTGGATATCGGCGCTACCGTCGGCGGTGCGCCTATTCATCACCGTGATCTGACGCGGGCGGGCGCTTTCGGAACGCGGTACGACGAGCGTGAGAACACCACTGTCGTAGGTCGCGCTGACCTTGCCGAGGTCAAACGTATGCGGCACCCGGAAGGTACTTTCAAACGTTCCACTCGGGCGGCCCTGATAGTGAAGGGTCTTGCCTTCGCCACCGGGCGCACGACGCGTCGCCTTTACGCTCAGGCGGTTCCCTTCACTGCTCACACTCAGGCTGTTTTGCTCGAGGTTGGGCAGGTCGAGGTAGAAGGTGAGCGCGTCCTTATCTTCGACGATATCGGTCGCCGGAACGAAGCTCGTCGTGCTGGCGCGGGTCAGGCGGCGCTGCGCGGTTTCCAGATCTTGCCAGGGATTCCAGGTTTGTAGCATGTCTTCCTCCTTCATCATTGAAAAGAGTATAAAACCTTAGCGCTGCGTTGTCAAGTATTCTTACTTTCACAGATCCGCATATCTCCCACAAACCCCTCAAGGAAGTGGGAGCAGGTCGTACGGTACGATGACTGTATGTCTGCTCCCTCTCCCTCTCGCCTCGCTTTCATTCTGGGTGTCGGCCTCGTTGCAGTCAGCCTCTCCGCGATCTTTATTCGCCTCGCCGACGCACCGGGCGTCGTGGTTGCGGTCTACCGTATGGTGCTGGCGAGTCTCATCCTGCTTCCTTGGACTCTGCGCGCACTCAGAAAAACACCGCTGACAAGGGCCAATAGCGGCTACGCCCTGCTCGCAGGTCTGTTTCTAGCGCTTCACTTTGCAACCTGGATAAGCTCGCTCTCCTACACGAGCGTCACCGCGAGCACTACGCTTGGCACCACGACCCCAATCTGGATTGCGCTGGCGAGCTGGCTCTTTCTCAAGCAGTCGCCACCCTTTGCCACCCTGCTCGGGATGCTGATTGCCATTCTGGGGGGCGCTCTCATCGGCTTCGGCTCCGGCGGTGGTGAAGGGGCGGGCAGTGCGCCTCTGTTTGGCAACACTCTGGCGCTGCTCGGCGCGGTAGCCGCAGCGGCTTACCTCATGCTGGGCCGCGCCGCGCAGCGGCGCGGATTGGGATTACAAGCCTATGTCGGCGTCGCCTACGGGGTCGCCGCGCTCGCACTGCTCCCGCTACCACTACTTTTTGGATACAGCTACACAGCCTATCCGAATCAAACATTCATGTGGATTTTGCTCCTCGCACTCATTCCGCAGCTCATCGGTCACACGGCGTATAACTACGCGGTCAAGCACCTCGCACCAACCGTCGTTGCCACCGTCATTCTGCTCGAGCCGGTCGGCGCAAGCCTCCTGGCTCTGCTGCTTTTCACCGAGGTGCCTCCGGTCCTGGCCTTATTGGGTTCTGTCGTATTGCTTATAGGTGTCGCTATAACAAGCCAAACCAGCCGTATCGAGGCAGTCGAAGAGCCGCTTTAGACGCGCCAAGGGTAGAAAGTTGCCAAAAAATCTGTTAAACTGAATTACGTGCTTGGTACTGTAATCACCCACGTTCTATCGTTACCCGACCAAGTTTTTTCCATCAGTAAACTGCATAAGCGCTTTGCGTTCTAAAACCCTCACCATTGGTGCGGGTTTTGAGTCGTCAGGGCACAGAGGAGATTTTTGTGAAAGAAACCCAAAAAACGTATAAAAACGGTGATCAGGTCGTTCTTCCACCTTACGGTGTAGGCATCGTCGAAGGTACGACGGTTCGCACCATCGCGGGCGCCGATTACCAATATTATGAGGTTGCCTTCCCCAACGGTACGTCCAAGGCGTTTGTTCCGGTTGCCTCACCGCAGGCCGCAGGTCTTCGCCCCGCGCTGACCAAGACCGAGGTCCATAACGTCCTCGAGCGCCTCAACAATGGTCGCGTCAACCTGCCCAAGCAGTGGGCCGCACGCCACCGCCGCGTCACCGAAATCCTCTCCTCCGGCGACCCCTACCAGATCGCCACGCTGGGCAGCGAGCTTCGGCGCTGGGACCTGGAACGTGGTCTTCCCGACCTCGACCGTCAAGCCTATCGCCGCGCCCTGCGTCTCCTCGCCGGTGAAATCAGCGCCGTTCTCAACATCACCACCAAAGAAGCCCGTGAGATGATGGACGCTGGCGACGACGACGACCTGAACTAAATACCATTAAACGTTTGATAGAAGACCGGGCCAGCCCGGTCTTTTTTGTACTTTTTGCGAAGTCGTCTACACCCTGCTCGTGATCCGACGGGCGACACCCCATGATGCTGCTGGTGATCGCTCACGTGCGTGTGGCGGACTGGCGGGTACCTTAGGATCGGTAGCCAAATAGCGTCCTCGAGCGTCGAGGGACGGGCTATGAACTGAAAGCGTGGCTTGGAGCAAAACGACAGCTCGCGCAATAACAGCCAGCACGTCTTATCCTCGCGAATGCTCGTCAAGGCGTTATGGGTTTTACAAGCGCTGCACCCGAGCGTGACGGCGACCCAGTCAATACCGGCGAACTCTACACGCTTTACCTGTTTACTGTCCGCTCAAAAATGCGGGTACGGCAAAGCGCTCTTTTTGGCTGTTGTGAGAGCGTTCCTCGAGCAGGTCCACAGTGCCATGCTGCTCCAAGTCCTGTCCACTAACCCCGCACGCAGATTTTATGAACGATGTGTGACGCTCCGGGCAAAAGCGATAGAAGTCGACCGTTAACCTCTAGAGAAGACTGCTTACAGCTACGCCGACTTGCGCGAACTCAGCTCGAGATATTCGAGCGCGAGCGCGTAGGCCGCGTAATCGTCGATCAGTTCGGGCGGGCTCCGCATCCCTTCGGGCACGAGCCGACCAAATCCTTTGGGCGGGTGATCTCGAAAGTAGAGCTTGCGGGCCGCGAGGCTCGAGCCCCATTCATCAACGACGTTATAGGGCAACCCACGCCCTTTGAGCACACCCTGAACGTCCCCGGTGCCGGTACCGTTACCGACCAGAAAGGTGACATCTTCGGGCAGCTCGAGAGCTTCCAGCTGCTCCAGGGTCAAGACCTGATGAAAGAGCAACGCACCGCTCTGGGCGACGAAAGCTACCCCGACATTCTTGCCTGGGTCTAGCGCAACAAGGGAGATCTGCTCCACGATGTTCGACACACCTCCAGCATACCAACTCGGTACCACCCGCGCAGCCGAGTCTGCACAGCACCTTTACACCTCTGGACTCGAGACTTCTAGGATGGTAAGTCTACTCACCGTCCGGGGCTATCTATATTCTGTTTCCGGCATGGGATACACCTGACCAAAAAAGGAGCCGGACACGAATGTCCGGCTTCTCTGAGCGACTGTAAAGTCTAGGCTTCGGGACGGCGCTCGCGCTCGGTCGCGGGGCGCGCCGGAGTAGCACTTTCACGCGCCGCCGGAGCGTTTTGCAAACGGGCAAGCATCTGTTCGTCGGCCACACGGGTGCTGCGGATGATGTCGAGACCCGTGCCCGCCGGGATCAGACGACCGAGCATGACGTTTTCCTTGAGCCCGACGAGGTTGTCGGCCTTGCCCGAGACTGCGGCTTCGGTCAGCACGTGCGTCGTGTGCTGGAAAGACGCTGCTGAGAGCCAGGACTTAGTCGTGAGGCTGGCTTTGGTGATACCCAGAAGAAGCGGCTTCCACTCTGCCGGGGCCTTGCCCTCTTCCAGAAGCTTGTCGTTGACCTCTTCGATCTCGAAGCGCTCGACGGTCTGCCCCTCCAAGAAGAGTGAGTCGCCGGGGTTTTGCACTTCGACGTACTTGAGCATCTGCCGGACGATGACTTCGATGTGCTTATCGTGGACCGATACGCCCTGACCACGGTAAACGCGCTGAATCTCGTCGACGAGGTAGCGCTGCACATCCGACGCACCACGGGACTCCAAAAGGTCGTGCGGGTTGATCGCGCCGCGCGTGAGCTGCGCCCCAGCCTCGACCTCATCCCCATCGCGGACGATCAGGCGGGTATTCTTGTCCACCTTGTAGGCTTTGCTGAATTCCCCGTCAGGGCTCGCCACCGTGATGCGATACTTGTCTTCCTCTTCGACAATACTGACGACACCGTCGAGTTCGGAAATGATGGCCTTGACTTTGGGTTTGCGGGCATCGACGAGTTCGATAACGCGCGGCAGACCCTGGGTGATGTCTCCACCCGTGGCGACCCCACCGGTGTGGAAGGTGCGCATGGTCAGCTGCGTCCCCGGCTCACCGATCGACTCGGCGGCAATGACCCCGACCGCTTCGCCTAAGGAGACCGGACGCATCAGCGACATGTCCATGCCGTAGCAGTTCTGGCAGACCCCGGCCCGCGTCTGGCAGGCAACGGGCGAGCGCAGAGGCATGGTGCGCACGTCGGGGTTGTCACGCAGACGGTTATAAATGGCCGTAATGTGATCGGGCAGGAGCATGGTTCCGGCCTCGAGGCTGTAGTCGCCGACCTCGAAATCGAGGGCCGTGTAGCGACCGTAGAGGCTCATGTCGATCTGTCCCTTGTTCCGCAGACGGCCGTCCGCACTATAGAAAGGGACATCCAGGAATTCTGCGGTACCGCAGTCCTCTTCGCGTACCACGATTTCGTGGGCCACGTCGACGAGTTTGCGGGTCAGGTAACCCGAGTCTGCCGTGCGCAGCGCCGTGTCGGCCCCACCCTTACGGGCACCGTGGGTCGAGAAGAAATACTCGAGCACCGTCAATCCTTCGCGGAAGTTCGCACGGATTGGCAGCTCGATCGTGTCGCCCGAGGGCTTCTGCATGAGACCGCGCATCCCGGCGAGCTGCCGGACCTGCTGCGGATTCCCACGGGCTCCGGACTGCGCCATGATGAAGAGCGGGTTGAAAGGCATGTTGTCGCGGAAGTTGTCGAACACCGCCTGCCGCACAGCCTCGGTGGTGTCGGTCCAGACGCGGATCACCTGCTGGTGACGCTCCTCGTCGGTCACGAAGCCACGGTCGAAAGCGTCCATGACCTTATCGAACTTGGCCTCGGCTTCGGCGATGAGTTGCTTTTTGGCAGGCGGAATCGCCACATCGTCGATACCAATGGTAATCCCCGAAGTGGTCGAGAGCTTGAAACCTTCGTCCTTGAGGGCGTCGAGCAGTTTGGCCGTGAGTTCGATGCCAAGCAGCTTGAACGAATCGACAACGAGGTCACGAAGGGCGTTCTTTTCGTAGGCTGTGTCGTAGCGGATCAGCGATACGGGCACCTCGCCGCCGTCTTCGGAGAGCGTTTCTTCGACCATGCGGGCGAAGTAAAGCCGCCCGGGCGAGGTCTCGATCATCTGCCCTTCGACCTTGACGGTGATGGTGTCTTGCATATCGATCTCATTGCGCTCGACTGCCAAGAGCGCCTCGTCTACGTTGGCGAAGCGGTACTTGAGGCGACCCGCCGAGGTGGCCTGCCCCGCGACAGTGATCGGCGAGTTGAGGTCGAGCACACCCGCATTCAGATCTGCAAGAACTGCCGCCTTGTCGTCGTAGGTGTTCCCCGCGCCCTTGGAGCCCGTGTAGAGCTGCGTCAGGACGAACAGACCCAGGATGATGTCACGGCTCGCACCGACGTTGGGGTTACCGTGGGCGGGTGAGAGCAGGTTGTGCGAGGCGAGCATCTGCAACCGGGCTTCGGCTTGAGCGTAGACCGAGAGCGGCACGTGAATCGCCATCTGGTCACCGTCGAAGTCGGCGTTGAAGGCTTCGCAGACCAGCGGGTGCAGCTGAATGGCCTGACCTTCAACGAGAACCGGCTCGAACGCCTGGATGCCGAGGCGGTGCAGGGTCGGAGCGCGGTTAAGCAGCACTACGCGGTCCTGAATAACCTCCTCGAGCGCGTCCCAGATCTCGTCGCGGGTGTCGCGGTAGCGCTCCAGGAGCTTACGGGCGCTCTTGATGTTCGAGACGACGCCGCGCTCCTCCAAGACCTTGAACAGGAAGGGTTTGAAGAGCTCCAAGGCCATGCGCTTGGGAATCCCGCACTGGTGCAGCTTGAGCTGCGGCCCGACCACGATGACCGAACGGCCTGAGTAGTCGACGCGCTTACCCAGCAGGTTCTGACGGAAGCGGCCCTGTTTGCCCCCGAGCAAGTCGGTGAGCGAGCGGAGCGGACGATCCGAACCGGGGTGCACGACTGCCGCGCCGCGCCGACCATTGTCAATGAGCGCGTCGACGGCCTCTTGCAGCATGCGCTTTTCGTTGCGCACGATCATCTCGGGCGCACCCTGGGCCATCAACGTCTGGAGGCGATTGTAGCGGTTGATGAGGCGGCGATAGAGGTCGTTGAGGTCGGAGGTGGCAAAGCGCCCACCCTCGACGTGCACCATCGGACGCAGCGCCGGGGGCATGATCGGCACAGCTTCCAGAATCATCCAGGCCGGGTTGTTGCCCGACTGGATAAACGAGCGGGTGATCTCGAGACGCTTTCTCGCCTTGGCGCGCTTGTGGCGGCTGGGCGAATTCATCTCCTCGATAAGTTCGGTCGCAAGAAGCTCGAGATCGATCTTCTCCAAGAGTTCCCGAATGGCCTCGGCCCCCATCTTGGCCTCGAAATCGTAAGACTCGATGAGGCGCACCTGACGGCGCACGAGGTCGATCTCGACCCGGCCCGAGATATCAGCGCGAACCTTGCCGCCGTCGGCGAGTTCGTCGCCGGGGATGACGCGGTCACCGTTGACCACGATAGGCTCATCGTTGTAGGGGTAAAGCTTGGCGCGAGAAACGATGATGCTAGCCGGTTCCCCGAGCCGCACCGTGCCGTCGGCCTCGGCGTAGATCTCCTGCGCCTGATCGATGGCCCCGACGACCTTATCGCCTTCAGAGACGGTAGCCCCGTCACTGACCAGCACGTGCATGGTCGGATTGATCGCTTGCTCTTCGTGCCGCGCCCAGCGCAAGGTGAAGGTCAGCTCAATGTCTGCGCCACGCTTGCGGTTTTTGGCGATGCTCGCACCCGTCGCTTCACGCGGGATGCTGAGCGTCGTGCCGGAGGCGGCCTTGGCCAGCTCGGTCCCAGCCTCGACAAGTTCGCCGTCGCCCGTCAGCAGTTCCATGCCCGCAGGCAAGAAGTGTGAGGCGATGATCTTCTCGTCGTCGTCGGGGTTTCGCAGGAGCAGGATGCCCCCATCTGCCCCGATCGGCAGCAGATCGACGATCCCCTCGTCCTTGGCCGTTACCACGATGTCGCTGGCGAGTTCGGCAAAGGGTTGCCCGCCACTGTAGCGGTCCTCTTCGATCCACGCTTTCGTCGGCACACTGATCAGGGCTTCTTTTTCTTCCTGATAGTCGAAGATCAGCTTGCGCGGGAAGCGGTACTGGGCCAGACCCGAGAGCTTGGACTTGACACCCTTGGCGAGTTGCTGCCCGGCCTCGACGTAATCACCGTCGCCGACAACCGCGTCCTCACCCATCGCCACCGAGTACGTTTCCTGGTGCCCGTAGCGGAGCTGACGGTACTCGTCGTCGGTCAGAAGGTCGCCGGAGCGCAGTGGACGACCGTCGCGCAGCGCGTCCATGGGGTCGGTCACGACGTACTTGGCGAAGTAGAGAACCTGCTCGAGCTGACTCGTCGAAAGGTTTAGAAGCGCGCCGATCTTGCTCGGTACATCCTTGACGTACCAGATGTGGGTGCAGGGGGTCGC
>JBMDWS010000258.1:0-9112 GCA_048594695.1 Truepera sp.
CGCCTTCGAGGCCGACCCCAAGTCGGCGTTTGGAGGCGTCGTAGCGCTCAACCGCCCGGTGAGCGAGGCGCTCGCCGCCGAACTGCTCGCCAACCCCAAAGCCGACGTGCTGATCGCGCCCGGCTTCGCGCCCGGCACGGCGGAGCGGCTCGCGGCCAAACGCAAGAACATGCGCGTGCTGAGCGCCCCGGCCCCCTACACCGAGGGGCTCGAGCTACGTCGGATCGACGGGGGCTTTCTGGTACAGGAACCCGACCGCGTGACCCTTGACCGCAGCGCTTGGCAGGTTGTGACGAAGCGCCAGCCCACCGAAGCCGAGTGGCGCGACCTGGAATTGGCCTGGCTGGTCTGCGCCTATACCAAGTCCAACGCCATCGTCCTCGTCAAGGACGGGCAGGCGGTCGGCATCGGGGCGGGTCAGCAGAGCCGGGTGGACGCGTCGGAGATCGCCGCACAGAAGGCGGCAGGCCGTGCCTCTGGTGGGGCGTGTGCCAGCGACGCGTTCTATCCGTTTAGAGACGGGCTCGAGGTCGCTGCGGGGGCAGGCGTCGCCGCCGTGATTCAGCCAGGTGGCTCGATCCGCGACGATGAGCTGACCGCTGCCGCCGACGAGCTAGGCGTGGCGATGGTGATGACGGGGGAGAGGCATTTCCGGCACTAGATTCAGGCAGGTGCATCGCTCTTGAGCTGGCAATGAATCACGCCCCAAACCCGAATAACGTTCTGATGCACCGGACAATATTCTTTGCTGCTTTCGCTACGCCTGCCGGGGCATCAGGAAAATGTCCGTAGCATCCAGCTTGTCCCGGCGTGGTAAGGTCGTAAGGTTCCACAAAACGCCGCGTCCTCGAGCTAAGCTAACCATATCTTGATAAGGCTTGATACCCCGGTACAGCATATGGTACGTTTCTCGGGTTTCCCCGTGCTTGCGCAGCCCTAATGAAGGGCTTGACGATGAGCATCTTGAGCGCCTAAAGTAGTGCATGTAAATACAGCAGCATGTGTAACAGGATCCACGTTGTACAAGATCTGGTAGTGCCCCTCAGGAGGACCCGGTGAGTAAGCTCCAAAGCTCGAGAACGCTTCACGACTTCGACGAACACGCCGTCACGATTGCCAAGCGGCAATACTTTCAGCCCGGTGACGACGACCTCGCCGGACTCTTTGGGCGCGTCGCGTCATGGGTGGCCTCACCGGAGGCCGAAGACGAGCGTCAGGATTTCGAGGAGAAGTTCTTCGACCTGATGGCCTCCAAGCGCTTTTGCCCGGGTGGACGCGTGCTCGCGGGCGCGGCGACGAACCATGGCAACGTCCTCAACTGCTTCGTGCAGGACGGTTCACCCAAAGAGGTCGGCACCGATACCTGGGTCATGCACCTCGCGACCAAGCTGGCGCTCGTCACCAAGGTCGGCGGTGGCAACGGCCTCTGTCTCGACCCGCTACCGGCCAAACGTACCTACACCGGGCGGGCCGGGCAGCTGTACCTGACCATCTCCGCCTCGCACCCCGACTACGCCAAAATGCGTAGCGGCACCTACATGGACCTCGTGCACGGCAAGTACGTGAGTAAGGGCTACCGCTTCGCCTCGTTTCTGGAGCCCGACGAAGTTCCTGACTCGCTCCCGAGAATCGCTGTGGGAGACGCTGTCGAGGAGATCTGGCAGAGCGCTGCCGAGGCCGTCGAGGCTGTACGTCAGGGCGACGATGTCCTGCTCGACCTGTCGCAACTGCGCGCCGAGGGCACGCCGGTCAAGGGCTCCGGGGGCTCCTCATCGGGGCCGTCGTCGTTTGCCGTCGAGGTGTTCGACAACTTCGCGCTCTGGGCGTCGTTAGGTGGGGCCGCCTTCGCGGGACCGGTGGCGACCCTGCGCTACATCTTCGCCCCGACCCTGCGCGTCATCCGTCAGGGTGGCACGCGGCGCGGCGCGGGGATGGCGACTATGTCGGTCACCCACCCCGACATTCACGACTTCATCACCTGTAAGGACCTGGGGCGCGAGGCGGACGAGGGCGACATCAGCACCTTCAACATCTCGGTGCTCGTGTCGGACGCATTCATGAAAAAGGCCAAGGAAGCCAAAGCTGCGCCGGTTCTGCAGGAGATCGCCGAGCATGCCTGGCAGACGGGTGAACCGGGCCTCATCTTCATCGACCGGATCAACGCCTATAACCCCATGCGCGCTGCTCTCGGCGAGATCAAGGCGACCAACCCGTGCGGCGAGATTCCGCTCTTTCCAGGTGAGCCCTGCGACCTTGGGGCCATCAACCTGGCCCAGTACGTGCTGCAGAGCGACGTGGGGCTCGAGGGTTTCGACTTCGCGAGCTTCCGCGAGGACACCAAGACCTGCGTTCGCTTTCTGGACAACGTGCTCGAGGTCAACCGCTTCGCGCTTGAAGACAACCGCGCCATGAGTATGAAGCTGCGGCGGCTGGGGCTGGGCATCATGGGCCTCGCCGACGCGCTCATCAAGATGGGTTTTCGCTACGACGCCGCTGACGGGCGCGCGGCTGTCGAAGCGATTATTGGCGACCTGCGCGAGAGTGCGACCGAAGCGAGCTGGGAGCTGGCCGAGGAGCGGGGCGCGTTCCCGCTCTTCGAAGACAGCGAGCTGAGCACGCCGCGCCGCAACATCGCCCTCCTGACCGTGGCCCCGACCGGCACGACGAGCATGCTGATGGGCGTGTCGTCGGGCGTCGAGCCGATCTTCGCGCCGTTTATCTACCGGAAGATCGGTGATACCTACGCGGCGCTGGTTTCGCCGCTCTTCCGGGAGATGCTCGAGGCGCACACGCCGCATCCCGAGTGCAGCAAGGACGGCGCCTGGGACTGGGACAAGGTCGTCGAGGCGGTACAGGCCAATCACGGCAGCGTGCAGGGTATTCCGTTTATTCCTGAACCCGTGCAGCGCGTGCTGGTCTGCGCTCACGACATTGCGCCGGAAGATCACGTGCTGATGCAGGGTACCGTGCAGAGCGCCTTTGATGCGGGCGACGAAAAAGTTGCCAATAGCATCTCGAAAACCATCAACATGCCTAACGAGGCCACGGTTGAGGATGTCTACCGCGCCTACAGCCTCGCGTTCGACACCGGCTGCAAGGGCATCACGGTCTACCGCGACGGCTCCCGGCAGTTCCAGGTGCTCTCGACCTCGAGCAAAAAGAGTGAGAGCAAAGGGGAGAGTAAGCCCGCTCCGGTTGTCGCTCTTGAGTCCCGCCCCGTGCCTGCTGCTGAGCCCTCGAGGCTGCCTGGCGAGCCGCTCTTCGACCGCCCGGGTCGCCTCGTCGGGTTTACCGACAACGTCAAGCTGACGACCTCGAACGGCGAGCGGCGCTCGTTTTACATCACGGTCAACAAGCAAGACGATCTGCCGGCCGAGGTCTTTATCCAGTCGGGCAAGGGCGGCGAGGAGATCATGGCCGACTCCGAGGCGCTCGGGCGGATCGTCTCGATCGCGCTGCAGTACGGTGTTCCGGCAGAAGCCATCGTCAAGACGCTGCGTGGCATCAATGGCGGTATGTACGGCTCGTATCAGGGGCGCATGGTCGCGTCCAAGGCCGACCTTATCGCGGTGGCGCTCGAGACAGCCGGTACCCCCGCGCCCGCTCTCGCCCGAACGGACTGCCCGGAAAACTGCGGCGGCGAACTTGTCCGTGAAGAGGGCTGCGTCAAGTGTTACACCTGCGGTTACAGCAAGTGCGGCTAGGCTGAACGAGAATTTTTCCGGCTTTATCCCCACCAGGAAAGCCCCGTACCCCAAAGCGGTGCGGGGCTTTGCCTCTAGAAAAAAACTGGATTGAGGGGATGCATCAGCATCAGCTTCTGAACGGGCTTTGGTCACGCACGGAGGCGTTCACAAAGGCTTTTGAACACCGAAGGATCGGGATATGGCCCGACCACGCCTTTTGTATACCAGCCGATGACTGGTGACAGTACCCATAGTTGCACGTGTGCAGAGCCTAAGAAGCTGTGTCAAAAGTGAGCAAGGCGCTGAGACATGAGACGAATCATAGCGATACCCTACCGCTGCGCTTGGGGCACATTGTAGATGAAAGCTTCAGAGGTCTGAAGAAGACATTCAGAATCTCCGGCAAGGCGACGATTGCGACCAAACCAGGAAAAGGTACGTTCGACAATCCAGCGGTTGGGTAAGGGCGTGAATCTCTTTGTCTGCTCTGGACGCCTGACAATGTCGAGTGTCCAGGCAAAAGCCTGCTCAACTCAAGCGCCCAGATGACCTTGGTAGCCAGCATCAGCCCAGAGGCGTTTCAGCCGGAACGAGTTGAAGAAAGCTTTATAGAAGTTGCTGAGTAGTTCTTTCGGGTATCGCTGTCTGCTCACACTCCAGCTTTACCCGACATTTCCCTTTTTAGTACGGGTTCTAAGGACGGGATAAAGGTCGACCCCTGCATACAGGACCCGGCGATAAAAATCAAACATGAACCTATAATTGCCAACTCGTTGCACTCAAACGTCTGCAGACCCGGACTCCTAAGAATGTTCGGGTTTCTGTTTACGCACCATATGGGCAAGAAAAAGCCCCGAAATAAGAGTTTTGTAAGGGATAGAAACCTAAACTGAGCGCATAAACCGCACCGAATGCGTATATCTCGGCAGTACCCTGCCGGGAAAGGGGATGGAGATGGAGCGCTACAAACAACCCGTTGATGAACAGGCCTTGCTCGTACTCGTGACCGACCTCGAGGATGAGATCGAGAGGCTCGAGGCGGCCAAAGTCCGGCTCTTTCGGGCAGGTCGCTCTGACGCGCACCTCGCGCCGAAACTGCGTCGTCTGCGTCGCGAACGCGCGAGCTGCCTCTCGGTCCTTATCTCCTAGGGTGCTACCGGGTCACCAGGGGTGCCTCGCCCTTTGTTCCGCTGACCGGGTTCTCCGCTGCGCGCAGTTTTTCCAGTGCAGGACGGCTCGAGCGCCAGAGCCACATCACCTGCGCGATTGAGCCGAGCACGAACGCGACGACCACCACGTATATCCCCGCGACGCTGCCGATCAGGGTTCCAAGAATGAGCAGTGTGGCGCTCGTCGCAAGTGAGAGCATGACCGACTGGCTCACGCCCTGCGTCCGCCCACTATGCACCAGCACCCCCTGATAGAAGCTTTGCCAGACGGTCAGCGCAGGCCAGAAGAGCGCCCACAGCAGGCCACTGCTTGCTAGCGTAGCAAGCGCGGGTTCAAGCCCCATTACCCCACCGAAAAAGCCCGAGGCCAGTGGCGTCAGCGCTACCCATAAGAGTAGACCCGTCATGACCAGGCTGAGAAGTAGCGCGAAGCGGCGCAGGCTGCGCCACGCGCCGGGGGTCTCGAGCTGCGCTACGACCACTTCGTTAAAAGCCATGCCCAGGCCCCGAAAGAGAAAGATAAAGGCCGATAGAGCGGGCCACGAGGCCAGGGACTCGAGGGCCGAGGGCATTCGGCTCAGCGCTGCGCTGCCCAGCGGCTGCACCAGCAGCAAAACGAGGCTTGTCAGTGCCAGAGGCACATAAAACGTGCCGAATGCGCGCCAGGTAAGGGGTGTTTCGGGTTCCGGCGCAAGCTCTGCGCGAACAATGGGCCGCGCCCGCAGTCCAATAAAAAGAGCCTCGGCGATGACCCCCAACGCGACGCCGAGCGTCCCGACGACGATCCCCGGCGCGCCTGCTACCAGTCCCAACCCGATACCGAACAAGATCGCACCCAGCCGAATGAGCGTGCCGATACTGACCGAGAGCGAGCGTCCGTGGCGGATGAGGAGTCCCTGGTGAAAGCGGCGGTAGGCGATGCTCCAGGTAAACGGCAGCATGATCATGAGTCCCCAGCGGGCGGATTGGGCGACGGCCTCGGGGGGGCGCAAGAGTCCGACGACAAGCAGGTCGTAGAGAGGCGTAAAGGCCAGGAGTGCGTGGAGCAGCGTGAGTAGCCCACCGGCCACCATCATGAAGCGGAAAATGAGGCGGTAAGCCTGCCGGCTGCGGCTAAGGGCCGTCGAAGCCGCCAGCAGCATGATAATCGGCGCTTCGATGACCAGTGCCAGGGGAAAGACGACGCCACCCAGAGCGGCGAGTTGCACGGTCGGGTCTTCGAGGCGGGCGATGACCGAGCTGACCAGCGGATACTCGATACTCATGAAGAGCCAGCTTGCCGCCAGAGGCCACCAGGCGCGGAAGGTGCGAGAGAGGGCGGACATAGATTCCCAGCCTATCCCGATATGTGCCACGTCATGCGTCGGGTAAGACCCTCATGCTAGTGCTGCAGGGCCTAGGGCGTGCCGAATAGGAGATGCGGCACGCAAAAAAGCGTATCGGGAGATATAACGTGACGCCTAGACTGCGAATCGGCACTTCAGGTGTTAGTGGCCAGAGAGGTGAACGGTGATGCTACGTTGCGGTCGCGAGCTTGGAGCTGAAGAACAACCCATCATGTTGGTTTATAGACCAGGGTTGTTAAAGACCAGTTCTCCGGGATAGCAAAGCTCGAGCTGAGTAGCAAGATCGCAGAAGTACAGGCTTATGAGTGTGGATTCTGTTCCGAGCCGGCAGGCCAAGACAAGCCGTGCCAGAGATGAACTCTAGATCTTAAGTCTTCATTAAGCTTACATGAGTAAACTTACAGCTGCCCCGTATTCCGTGACTGGCCCATGCGGGGCTACTTGCTTCGTAGCCATATCGCGTGACTACGCCCACGTGTGACGGTTTCAAAAGATTAATAAGAGAGATGATAAATTCTTAGTGGTTAATTAGCTATCCCGTCGCCAGGCAAGGCGGGTAAAGGTACAGAGGGGGCTATGATTAAACCCATCTTTTCCGAGCACTCGGAAATGTCGACAAAACCGCCGCTCTGCGTCGATCTCGACGGCACGCTCCTCAGGAGTGACGTGCTTCTGGAGCAGCTGCTTCAGCTCGTGCGGCGGCGCCCGTCGCTTTTCTTACGACTGCCCTTCTGGCTGTTACGCGGTAAGGCGCACCTCAAGACGCAGCTCGTGGCCCATACCGACCTCGATGTCAGCGTGCTCCCGTACCGTCAGGAATTGCTCAGGTATCTCGAGAAAGAACGGTCGGCGGGTCGCAGGATCGTTCTAGCTACGGCGACCCATCATCAGATTGCCGAGCGAATCGCGGATCACTTGGGCGTTTTTGACGAGGTCATCGCCAGTGACGATACTACCAACGTCTCGGGGCCTAGAAAAGCCGCAGCGCTAAGGGAGGCCTGCGGCGAGGACGGGTTCGTCTACGCAGGTGACGCACCCATCGACCGTGCCGTATGGCAGCAGGCAAGTGGCGCGATCGTTGTGGGTAGGCGTCAGCATCTCGCAAAGGGAATCGCTTCCGTCGAGCGGACCTTCCCGGAAACGCACAGCCTGAAGGACTTTCTCCGTGCTGTCCGGCTGCACCAGTGGGTCAAGAACGTGCTCGTTTTTGTTCCGTTGCTGCTGACGCATAATGTGACTGACGTAAGCGCTCTTAGCGAAACATTCCTGGCATTTTTCGCTTTCTGTCTCTGTGCGTCCTCGGTCTACGTCCTTAACGATCTTCTCGACCTCGAGGCCGACCGCCACCACGCCCGCAAGCGTTTCAGGCCGTTCGCGTCGGGTACCCTGCCGATTCGGTTCGGACTCGTGCTGGCCCCGGTACTGTTATTGGGTGCGGCGCTGCTTGGCCTCTGGGTTTCCCCGGCGTTTTTGGGCGCCTTAGGCCTCTACTATGTTTCGACGCTGAGCTATTCGCTCTACCTCAAGCGCAAACCGATCATCGATGTGCTGATGCTGGCGTTCCTCTACGTCATGCGGGTCGTTGCGGGCGGCATCGCTATCGGAGCTGTGCTTTCGCCCTGGCTCTTAGCGTTCGGCATGTTCTTCTTTTTAAGCATTGCCTACGTCAAGCGCTACTCGGAGCTGCGCGTCGTCGAGGAGGGTGGATCGCTGCGGGCGCGGGGCTACGCACACGCCGACCTCGAGGGGCTCGCTGACTTAGGCGTCTCGAGCGGCTACGTCTCGGTACTGGTCGTGGCGCTCCATATCAACAGCTCCGATGTACGGCGCTACTACGAGACCCCTGCACTCCTCTGGGCGATATGTCCGCTTTTGATCTACTGGCTGAGCCGGGTATGGCTGCTGACACGGCGCGGCAAGATGCACGATGACCCCATCGTTTTCGCCCTTTCCGACCGGATAAGTTATGTCGTCGGAGCGCTCGTTCTGGCTATCGCGGTCCTGGCGACCGTAGGTGTTGGAGGCTTATGACCGATCATCAGTCGTGGGGCAACTTTCCCCGCGCCGAGCAAGACGTGTTTCCGCTGCGCTGGCGTAGCGACGTTGCGTTTCCCGAAACCGATAAGAGTCTGTTGCCCTATGCGTATGGGCGCTCGTACGGCGATTCGTGCCTGAACGATGGGGGGGCGCTGCTCGACGTCTCGGCGCTCGACCGCTTTATCTCGTTCGACACCGAGACGGGCCTGCTGCGCGCCGAGGCGGGGGTCAGCCTCGAGCAGATCCTCGACTTCGCTGTGCCGAGAGGCTTTTTCCTGCCCGTGACACCGGGTACAAAGTTCGTATCGCTCGCTGGGGCAATCGCCAATGATGTGCACGGCAAAAACCACCACCGCGCCGGAACGTTCGGTCGGCACGTGCGCGCTTTCGAGCTGTTACGTTCGGACGGCAGCCGCCTGATCTGCAGCGAGACCGAAAACAGCGACATGTTCCGGGCGACGATCGGGGGACTTGGGCTGACCGGCTTGATCCTCTGGGTCGAGCTGGCGCTCCGCCCCATCGAGGGTGCGCTCATCGACAGCGAGAGCGTCAAGTTCGCCAATCTGAGCGAGTTCTTTAGCGTCGCTGAGGAGTCCGATGAGGCGTACGAGTACACCGTCGCCTGGGTGGACTGCTCCTCGAGGGGGCGCAACCTGGGGCGTGGGCTCTATAGCCGTGGCAACCATATGTCGGGGCCGCTGACCGCCAGTCCCAAGGCCAAATTTACTGCGCCCATCGACGCACCCAACTTTGCTCTTAACCGCTTTACCGTGCAAGCCTTTAACGCGGTCTACTATGGCAAGCAGCGCCAGCAGGTGGTGCACAAACAGGACCACTACGAGGGCTTTTTCTACCCGCTCGACGCGGTCGGCGC